>DASZMF010000393.1:0-3043 GCA_035552035.1 Candidatus Angelobacter sp. | reverse complement strand
CCACTCATTGCATTGGCTGCCATCATGCAATAAGCAGCGCGAAATACCGCATAAGCTTTGATGAAATCATCGATCCGGGCGCTGGCGTCATCACCACTGGCCTGGCGATAGTGCTCAAGAAACTCTTTCACTTGCTGGCTGCTCATGCGCCATTCGATGATCGCTCCAGCAAGGTCCCAGGCAATGTCAGTGGGGCCTGGAAAAAAATGGTCGTCACCATGGCTGCCGGAATCCGTTTTCAGCAATTGACCGTCTTTTGTCAGCAGCCATTCGTGCGGCTGCATGTGTCCATCGGCAATTAAAGCGCGTTTCAACTGCAGTTCCACTGGCACATTTAATTTCAGTTCGCGCAGATTGTGTTCGGCCATCTGTTGCAGTGAATGCAAATCTGAAACTTCAGCGGAAAATGCATACAGCCGGAAAGCACAGTATTCAGCCAACCGCGCCAACACACGCTGCGCTACTCCATTCTGCAGCAGATCGCTCGCTGCCATGGGACGGCCATCTATACACGCGTAGGAAATAAAGCCGTCGCTTTCCTGCCAGGGCAACGGACCAAATCCAGAGTCGGATAATCTCCGCTCGCGCTCAAATACCTGCTCCCCATAGCGGCCGAATCCGGCAAACTTAAATAATTTCGGGCTTCCATGCTCAGCCGCGGAAAGATATTTCAGCCGCTCAAAGCTCGTCCACGCTGCCGGCCAGTCAGCTTCTGTGCATGGCAATCGGCTGCGCCATTGCCCTCCGCCAATAAAATCTGCAGCCTGGTCAGGACGCTGTGGCTCGTTCGCCACCGCCACACAATTGAACCGTTGCCAACGTCGCGCAGCATCCGCAGCACACAAGGCGCTAACGTTTGGCTCATGGCCACTCACCAAAATAATTTTCTCCAGCGGCACGCCAGCTTTTTCCAGCGCTTCAGCCACTGACAAAAAGGACGACCCACTCAAACCCGGCCCTTCATCCACCACTACAAACGTTGCATCTGCAAAAACTGAGTTCTGTACCAGCGCAAGCTGGCTCAGTGAAAACTCTGTATGACGATCATAAGGATGTCCCTGCGGACGCACCGTGAACCGCCGCACTTCCATGCCGCGATGCCGCGCTTCCGCAGCCATCACCGCGCTCAGGGTTGAGCCTATACTCCGTATGCCCACAACTACCAGATTACTTTCCGGCACAGAAATTTTGTGCAACACCTCAGCATAAGCCAGAGGATGCAGCGCGTAATACGCGAAGCCTTCCGGAACAGAAATACTGAGTTCGTCGAGTACAGGTGTCGCGCGGACGGCAATCGTAAGCGCCTGAAAATCAGAAACCGGTTCGCCGCATACCAGCGCGTCAGCAATCCGGTCAGTCAGCAGCGCTACGGAACGCCATGAGAGACTATTGGCGTCTGCCATGGCGCATTCAAGTTCACCTGCGTGCAGCAGAGCGCTGATCAGCGCATCCAGCGTGCAATAGCCATTCAGCCGTTCCAGCTGGCTGATCAGGGCCGACTTTAATTCTTGCCCGTTCACTCGCCGCTGGTCTCCACGGAAGACCAGCAGATTAATTGCGCTCATGGTCGTAGTTTCAGGCTGCTTGAGGTCACACTAATTTGGTTCAGGCTACTTTTTTTGGTGTCCTGCGTGTGGCTCTTGGCGACCGCGCAACATCGCCTTCTTTATCCACAAAATAGAGAAACTGGTTGTCCCGCTCAATTGCCTTGGGCACCAGCACTTCGGTTTCGCCTTCCCCGGATTTGGGCTTGCGGCTCACATTGCCGTCGCCATCAATGAAATAGAGATACTTCTTATAGTCCCGTTCCAGATGGAGTTCTTTTACTTTTTCTGCCATATCTGTTGGACGGTAAAACCCGCTCGCTGGATGCCACACTTTATCGCTTAGATCACGCTTTAAAGTTCGGGGGCTAATGTTTAAGTGGGCCTTTGCTGCCGGATTTGGTTGCCTTGTGATGTTTCGGAGTAGGCGGTTCTTCTCCCGGCGCCAGCACCCGGCGGACAATCGGAGGATTAAATTTGTACCTGCGCTCCCGCACGCTGCCGTCATCGTCTTTTACGCGCAACACAAACGTCCGCAGATTGCCTTCTTTTTCAAAGTCCTGCCGGCCCAGCGTTACCGGTAGCACGCCCGTCAGATCCCGCTCACGATACGCCGTTTCATACCGGTGTTTATGCGTGTTCCAGGTAAAAACCCGGGCCTGGCTAAAGTCATAAGGCAGGCCTTCTTTTTCCGTAAACAGCACCAGATATTCCGGAACTTTCTTGTCTCCGTCGGTCGATTCGTCCAGCGGGAACGCCGCCACAATGCGCTGCCCTTCTGAATACTGTGAAATCTCTTCTGGAACGTCCAGATACATGGCCCGGCCCAGCACCCAGCCCACACGATTCTGCGCATCCCGAACCAGCCACCAGTCTTCGCGCACCGCCGGCGGCGCGGCGCTATCGCCCTTAACCTTGTCTTCATCGGAGCTATCGTCCGGGTCTTTTGCTTTGTCATTCAGCTGTTGCGGCGCAGCATTGCGGTCCACCGTCTGTCTCTGCAACAGCTCCACTTTCTGCTTTTCATTCAACAGATAGAGATAGCTGGTCTTCCGTCCCGGCAGCACATGGATTTTTACCTGCTCCTCAGTTGTCGCGGTGGCCTGTGCAGGCACGGTCTTAAACTGGTTAGCCAGGTGCTGAAATTGATCAAATGTTTGCTGATCCGCCAGGTAGCGCTCCTGCACCCAGCCTTCTTCTCCGCGCGGTGACCGCACGCGCACAAAGCGCTTGTTCTGCATCCGTTCCAGTATCTGGACACGCTCTCCGTTATGCACCACGCCAGTCTTGCTATAGAGCGTGGAAACGTGGTCGCGTAGGCTCGCTTCCGTCACTGCCATGTAGGCGTACTCCGCATGGCCAGACATGCCGCCTCGGCCGCTGCATCCTGCAAGCAGCCCGAGCGCCATGGCAGCAAAGAAGCTGGCCCTGAAAACCGCCGCTACAAAAATGCCGTGTCTTTGAATTGTGCAGAGCTTCATGCCCAGGAATTTGAACAT
>DASZMF010000392.1:0-3825 GCA_035552035.1 Candidatus Angelobacter sp. | reverse complement strand
GAAGTTACTCGGCAGTCTTTGGCTGCGGGGCTTGATTGCGATTACATGACTGGCGAGCAGCCTTATAAGATGAGACTTACGACCAGCTCTGTGCCTCTGTATAAGGTGAGAGCGACGGCAGAGCAAATGGCTGCGTTGAATCCTGCAGAGTTGCGGGCCACTGGCTGAAAGCTTACCTCGGCGGCTAAAGCCGGTCTTTGTCAGCTCTACCGCAGGCATAAATGCCTGCTCCACCCCGTTACTAATAACTGCTACTGGTTCAAGTTGCGGCATAAATGCCCGTTGATCTCTTCGCTTTGCTCAGTTGCCAAGGGCAAGCTTTACTTTATCGTTATCAAAAACCTGTCCTTGTTTAATTTTCAGCACAAATACCTTTTAACTTCTTCTCGTTTTGTTCAGTTGTTCAGAGAGGCTCTGTAACACTTCAATGTCGATACAAACCTTCATCAATCCAGCGTCCCTAGCCGCTTTAAGAACTCTTGCGCTTCCTTCAGTTCTGGAAACAGCTTCTCATCATCACGGAAAGCTTTAGGATGCACCGATCTGCGGCTCCCGCGCAGCTTTACGGGATGCCGCAGGTGCAACATTTCGTGATAGACGAGATAGTCAATTGCGTATCGTGGCACGCGTGGACCGTCAAAAACGCGGCTCACCACGATGGTATTGTGCGCGGGATCATAATGTCCCAGGCTGCGCAGGGAATGATTGCCGCTCCAGGTCATTTGGGGTCGCGCCATAAGGCCGTAAAAGAAGCGCAGGTTCAGGTCTTCAAAAACCTGGTCAAGATCGTAATACTGGCCTTTGGGGCCTTCAATGCGTTTGCGTCCGCGGGCCTGGCGGATGAGTTGTGCCTTGGCCGCCATGGCAGCGCTGCCGGTGTATTTGCGATAGCGCGTGGCCAGAGCGGAATCAACGGGCTTGCGGTGAAGCTTGGCGAGCAGAATATGCAGGATCGCATACAGCACCGGCTCCGGCGCGCCTTCCAGCAAATCTGAGAGTCGGACAAAGATGCGCCCCCGGCGCAGGCGTATGGTGCAATTGATATTGGCGAAGCGATAAAAATGGACTTCAAACTCTGGCACGGGCGTGCGCGGGCCCAGGTCACTATAAGCCTGCTCAAAAATCTGGGAGAGAGTGGAGGTCATTTTTTCAAAATCTTCCAAGCTGCGCGAACGTGCGCGCTCGAGACCAAGCAAGAGTTATTTCTTCTTTGCAGGGGCGCTCTCTTCGTGCGTGGTTTCCACGTCTTCGCGGGCCGCATCAATGTTGGATTTAAGCGAGTCTTCGGCATCCTGCAGCACAAAGCGGAAATCTGGCAGCATCCTCTTCATGGCCGGATCATTTTCCGTGTACGACCTGAGCGCCTTTAGCTTGAGGTCAAAGCGTTGATCCGCTTCAATCAATTCCTTTAGGCCTTTGTGGTACATCTTGACCATATCTTTATCGAGCTTGCGGGTTTCATATTGGTCAAGATTATCGTTGATTTCATCCATCAAACTGCTGAAGTCTTCCAGCAGATCATGGATGCGGGTTCCGCGTTCGTTGCCTAATTTGGGATCGACGCGCACCTGATCGATTGACGCCAGCCGCGCCTCAGTAAATGTGATGAGCAACTTGATGCGCTTATAAGGCTCCATGGCAACTTCGCGGAGCTGGTCAGCTTCAGGCGGTGTGAGGGGATCGCGTTTTCTTGCGCTGGCAGATACTGCTAACAACAGTAAGATAAGCGTAACTTTGGTTGCGATCTTCATTCTGCTTCCTCTACTATTGATCTTTTACTTCTGCTCTTTTTTGGGCGCGGCGAACATGGATTCCAGCACGTCCTGGGTGAATTGTTCCACTTGTTTTTCTACTGCTTCGACTCTGGGGCGATCCTCCGCGGCCAGAGTGCGGCGCATGTTTTCCAGATTACGCCGGCACAGGCGCAGGTCCTTTTCGGTTTCCTTCATTTTTTTGCGCGTCTGGATGGCGAGATCATGAGCCTTGCCGGCATATTGCAGGATCTCCTGCACGGTGGCGTGGCCTTTGATGGATTCACCGTCTGTAAATTCTTTGTCGGCCACAGCCACAAGCTTGTCTGCGATTTCTGCGCAGATCAGGCCCTGCTGACCGCCGTCTGCATGCTCGGCTTCGGCTTTCAGCTGGTCAACAGTCTTGTCCGCACCGTGCGCTACCAGTGCGAACAGAAGGACAACGATGATGGAAAAAGTTTTTCGCATTCCCTGGTCCAGTTGAATTTAGTCCGGTTGAATTGCTTTTAAACGATGCCGAGCCTGGAACTCCTGGTCAGGAAATTTACCTGCGGCAACGGCCAGGAACAGCTTGTAGTTTGCCGCCGCAGGTTTATACATCCTTAAACTATCGTATGCCGTGGCGCGCAGAAAATATGTGGCTGGCGTTTCCGGCTGAAGCTTGGCGCGTGCGTCCAGCACGCGGATGGTCAACTCATAATTTTTGTTTTCCTGCGCCGCATAACCAAGATCAAGATAGGCCTCTGCAGAATTGGGATTGAGCTGAACCGCCTTGAGTAACTCCCCCTGTGCTTGAGCATATTTTAACTGGTGCAGCAAGGCTGAGCCATAGTCAAAATGCAGCTGCGCGTCCTGCGGACTCTGCGTGACCAGAGGTTGTAAAAGCGTGGCGGCAGCCGGATATTGCTTCGTTTCAAGATATAAACTGGCGAGTTCGCGAGCGCTTTTGGGGTCGGGAGACGCCTGGTAAAGCGGCTCCAACTGCGCGATGGCCTCCTGTGTCTTTCCTTCAGCGGCCAGCAGTTTTCCTAACTGAAGTTGCGCCGCTGCATTCTGCGGATTGGCGGCGAGGTATTTGTGTAGCCAGGTTTCAGCGTCTGAGTAGCGCTTTTGTTTTAGATAAAGACCGATGAGCCGCTCCACGCTTTCATTGTTACCCGTTGCTGCGAGTTTCAAATACTGCTGCTCCGTAGCGGCCACGTTGCCAGTGCGTTCTGTCATCCTGGCGATGCCCAGTGTCGCTTCAGCGTTTGAAGGATCAAGCTCCGCGGCTTTTTGATAGGCAGCTAGCGAGTCCTGCGGCTGGCTCTCTTCCGTTACCTGAGCTAATGAAAGCCAGGCTCCGGCAAGAGCTTGCTGGCCGCCGATGGTCGGCTTCAAGGCGACGGCGATTTTTAGTGCGCTTGCGGCGGCGGTGAGATCGCTGGACTTCCCTAATGTGAGTCCAAGATTTTGTTGCGCTTCAAACCATTTAGGATCGAGCGTTGTGGCTTTCTTGTATGCGGTGATGGCGTCAGCGGTTTTGTTGAGGTGGCTTTGCGCGAATCCTAAGTCAAACCATGCTTGAGGATTTTCTGTCTGCTGGGTAACGATGACCAGCAGCTTTTCTTCGGCCTGCGCATACTGCTGTTTCTGCAAAAGAGATTCGGCGTCTTTGAGATCATCCGCCGCACGCTCTTCTGCAGCGCGATCTACTGCTGCCTGCTGACGCGACTTTTGCGTTGGATGCTGCGCTGCCGCATGCAGCGCACAACTTGCCAGAACTGTAATCGCGATGGCCCTATTTATGCCCATTGGATACAGAGGTCTCGTCTTTTAAGATGCGCGCCAGCCATTTACCGGTATAGGACTTTGCTGATTTTGCCACGACTTCCGGTGGTCCGGCTACAACTAACTGTCCGCCGCGCCCGCCACCTTCCGGGCCCAGGTCAAGTATCCAATCCGAGACTTTTATTACGTCTAAACTGTGTTCAATGCAAATCACTGAGCCGCCTGCATCAATGAGCTTGCGGAATGCCGTGAGCAACTTGCTTACATCGTCAAAGTGGAGGCCAGTGGTTGGCTCATCAAAAAT
>DASZMF010000391.1:0-3543 GCA_035552035.1 Candidatus Angelobacter sp. | reverse complement strand
GGAGCATCCGGAGTACAAGAAAATTCAGGATGAAGCTTTCCTGATGTTGCTGGACGGCAAGCTGCGTTCACACACGGAAATTGTTAAGTTCCTGGAGCCATACTCTCCGCCGGAGCCACCGCCGCCACCGCCGCCAGTTCGTCGCGGACGCGGCAAGAAAGAAGTGGCAGCACCCGGAGCGGCTGGCGATCAGGCCCCTAAAAAACGCGGACGCAAGCCCAAGACCGCTGACGGCGTTCCTGAAGCGGCGCCAGTAGCCGAACCGGCAAAAACCGCGTCTGCTGTTGCGGCCAAGCCACCTGCGGCTGCGGGAAAACAGAAGGCTGCGCCGGCTCCTGCGCCTGTTGCCAAGAAAGCTGCGCCACCGGCATCGGCAAAGAAAGCCGTTGCTCCGGCCAAAGCGCCTGCGAAGGCGGCAGCAAAACCTGCGGCCAAGAAACCTACGCCCAAAAAGCCAGCACCGAAAAAAGCTGCGACTAAAAAGCCTGCTGCGAAAAAAGCTGGGAAGAAGAAATAAAAGCATCGACGCTGGATAGCACAGCCTCCCTAACCTCCAAAACACTCGATGAGCGCCGCTTCCCGGCGGCAAAGTTTCTACGTCTACATCAGTTACACGCATATCCCTCTTAGCAGACACCCACCCCGAACCTGCCAATCAATCCCAAGTAACAACTAAGAACCTGCTCTGCAAATCTGCAGTGCATTGATATTCCCGCCTTTCTGAAAAATCCCAAAAACTAAAAACGAGGTTATATATGTCACTCTATTGGATAGAGAATCCCAACTCACTCCGTCTGGCCATTGTCGCTCGCCCCAGAGGTGGAGACTGGCTCCAGGACGAACTACGAAGACTACAAAATTCCGGGATCCAGATTCTGGTTTCCACGCTCACGCAAAGTGAGATTAAGGAACTAGGCCTAACCCAGGAACAAGAAGAGTGCCGTGCCTGCGGCATTCAATACTTCAGCTTTCCGATTGAAGACCGCTCGGTTCCAGAGGGTCTTCTTCAGTTCAAGGCATTTGTAGATCAAGTAGCTGCGTTGGTAAAAGAAGGTAAAGCTGTCGCCGTGCATTGTCGCGCTGGCATTGGCCGGTCCTCTTTTATGGCGTGCTCCGTGCTTGTTCGGATCGGCTTTCGCTGTCCGCAAGCCTGGCTCATGGTCCAGCAGGCCAGAGGCTGCTCGGTGCCGGATACAGAAGAGCAGAAGGAGTTTGTAGAAATCCTGGCCAAGGCTAAAAGTCCTAAAACCGCTTTAAGGCATGCCCTTAGACGCATTATCCCGTAAAATGTTAGAGCATTATTTGTTTCTATAAAAGCGTGCAATTCAGCCCGGACGCGCCAGCGACACTGGTATGATTATCCGCGGTTCCCAGAAGCAAGAAATCCCCCTTGTGCATTCTTTATTGGACGAACGTCTGTAAGAACGCAGGCCAGTATCTGTGGAACAAACCCTTTTTTACTCGACATGAAACATGAACCAGCCAGCCGGGTTTCGTTTCCGGCCAAAGATTTTGCTCGAACTTCTATTTACGGAGGCACCTTGAAAAGCAAGTTAATGCATAAAGTCGCGGGTCTGTTCCTTGTGCTGATGTTTGCAGGCTTCAGCTCTTTTCTTAGCGCACAGCAACCGCCTGCTGCCAAGCCCAAAGCGGCTGCGCCAGCTGTGTCCAGCAGCATCAACATTCCAATTCCTGATATTAAGTACACCAAGTTCGTGCTCAAGAATGGTCTGACGGTCCTGGTGCATGAAGACCATAAAGCGCCCATTGTGGCCGTGAATACTTGGTATCACGTCGGGTCGAAAAATGAAATGCTGGGCAAGACCGGCTTTGCGCACCTGTTTGAACACCTCATGTTCAGCGGCAGCGAAAATTTCAATCACACTTACATCAACTCCATGGAAGGTATTGGAGCCACCAACCTGAACGGCACTACGAACAACGATCGCACCAATTATTTTGAAAATGTGCCTACTTCCATGCTGGATTACGTGCTCTTTGCCGAAAGCGATCGCATGGGACATCTGCTGGGCGTGCTTGACCAGAAGAAGCTTGATCTGCAGCGCGGCGTGGTTCAGAACGAAAAGCGTCAGGGGGAAAACCAGCCTTACGGCGTAACGGAACAGCTGATTGTCGAGAATACATATCCGGCGGGGCATCCTTATTCATGGACCGTGATCGGCTCCATGAAAGATCTTGACGCTGCCTCCATGAGCGACGTGCAGGAGTGGTTCAAAACTTATTACGGTCCCAACAACACCACGGTGGTGATTGCCGGTGACGTTACGCCGGAAGAAGCGCGTGCAAAAGTAGAAAAGTATTATGGTGACATTCCTCCGGGCCCGCCTATCGCCAAGCAGGAATCGTGGGTGGCAAAACGCACCGGCTCGCATCGCGGATGGGTGCAGGACCGGGTCCCTCAGGCGCGCTTGTATCGCATCTGGAACGTACCGCAATTTGGATCGCCGGAAGAAGTTCAGCTTGACCTGGCGGCCCAGATACTGGGTCGCGGCAAAACTTCGCGCTTCTACAAACGCCTGATCTACAAAGACCAGACAGCCACCAGCGCGTTTGCCTCCGACGATACGAATGAAATTGGCGGTCAATTCGGTTTCACCATCACTGCCAAGTCTGATCCTGATCCCGTGAAAGCCCAGGAAAACTTCAAGAACTCTGAAAAAGCTGCTGACCAGGAGCTGCAAAACTTCCTGAAAAACGGTCCTACAGAAGCTGAACTGAAACTAGCCAAGACACAAATCTTTGGCACCTATGCGCGCATCGTTGAGCGCATTGGCGGCTTTGGCGGCAAGAGTGACCTGCTGGCCCGCTGCCAGACTTTCACCGGCAATCCAGACTGCTACAAGATTTATCTCCAGCGCATCCAGGCCGCAACGCCTGCATCGGTAAAGAAAGCCGCCAATGACTGGCTCACCGATGGCGACTACATTCTGGAAGTGCAGCCATACCCCACATCGCTCGCAGCGGACGGCAAGCTGGATCGCTCCAAAGAGCCGGCGATTGGCAAGCCCATGTCACTCAGTCTGCCGCCCATCCAGAAAGCCAAACTCTCTAATGGCCTGAACATTGCGCTGGCGGAGCGCCATACAGCGTTGGTCATTAACTTCACGCTGATGGTTGATAGCGGTTATGCCGCTGATCCAGCGGGCGCGCCCGGCACAGCCAGCTTCTCTCAACGCATGCTGGAAGAAGGCACGCCCACGCGCGACTCACTCAAGATCGGCGAAGAGTTGGAATCACTCAGTGCCAATTTCAACGCCGGTTCCAATCTTGACTGGGCCACAGTCAGCCTCAACACGCTCAAGCTCACCATGGATAAAGCTCTGAATATCTATGGCGACCTCATTCTCCATCCGGCATTTCCGCAAAAAGAATTTGACCGCTTGAAGAAAGAGCGCTTTGCCGGCATCCGGCGTGAAAAGGTTGAGCCTCAGACCATGGGCCTGCGCGTCATCCCGCAGCTGCTTTATGGCAAAGACCATCCTTACGGAGTTCCTTTCACCGGCACCGGCACTGAAGCCAGTC
>DASZMF010000390.1:0-2892 GCA_035552035.1 Candidatus Angelobacter sp. | reverse complement strand
TCTTCGGCAATTCCAAGATAAGCGCGCTTAATGAAGTCATTGTTCATCAGCATTTCCGTGGCACCTTCCATGGTAATGCGCCCTGTTTCCATGACGTATCCGTAATGAGAAACCTGCAGCGTGTAGTTTACGTTTTGGCCTACCAGAAGAATGGTTACGCCCTGGCGCGCGATGCTGGCAATCAGTTGAAAAATTTCATCAACGAGTATGGGCGCAAGGCCTAGCGATGGCTCGTCCAGCATCAGCAGCTGCGGTTCTGACATGAGTCCGCGACCGATAGCGCACATCTGTTGCTGCCCGCCGGAAAGTGTGCCAGCCATCTGGTGGCGGCGTTCTTTGAGGATGGGGAAGAGTTCGTATACGCGTGCCAGTCCTTCTGCCGATCGCTTACGTAGTGACGGCAGAAAACATCCCATCAATACATTTTCTTCAACTGACATGCCAGGCCAGAGCTGACGGCCCTCTGGCACCAGGCTGATGTGGCGCTTCACCCGTTCGCGTGTGGAGAGCGCGGTAATGTCTTCTCCGTTCAGCAGAAGCTGGCCTTTTTTATTGCGAAGCACGCCGGCAATTGTATTGAGCGTGGTTGTTTTGCCTGCTCCATTGGATCCAATAATGCACGTGACCTTGCCCCGGGCGATGGAAAAGTTCACGCCCCATAGAACCTGCGTGGCGCCATAGCTTACCTCAATATCTTTGGCGACCAGAAGAGTGTCTTGCTGAGTGGCAGGAGACTGAGTTTCAGACACGCTTTTCACTCCCAAAAGTACTTTTGCCTAGATAAGCCTCAATGACTGAAGGATCATTCTGAACGTCTTCCGGCTTTCCTTCCGCTAGTTTTTGGCCAAAGTTCAATACGGTAATGCGGTCGCATACGGCCATAATCGCTTTCATATCATGTTCCACATACATAATAGTCGTGCCGCTTTCCCGTATGCGGTGGAGCAAGTCCATCATCGCGCTGGTTTCCGATCCGGTAAGGCCACCGCAGATTTCGTCCAGTAACAGGAGCTCGGGTGCGGTCGCTAATGCGCGCGCCACTTCCAACCGTTTCTGGTCGCCCAGCGAGATGGCTGAAGCCAGCGAGTTTGCTTTGCGATCAAGACCGACAAGCAGCAATGCTTCCATGGCATGTTCGCGCGCAACGGATGTGCGCGTCACATCGCGTCGGCCGTAATGCACGGCTACCTGTACGTTTTCCACGACCGTCATGGCCTTGAACGGGCGTACCACCTGATGCGTGCGCGCCACGCCTCGCTTCACCAAAGACGAAGCGCTCATGCCCGTAACATCTTTACCGTGCAAGCGGACTTTGCCTGCGGAAGGGCGCTGTGCTCCGGTGATCAGGCTGAACAGAGTTGTTTTGCCGGCGCCGTTGGGCCCAATAAAACCACAGATCTGTTTTTCCGGGATATCAAAGCTTACGTCCTTCAACGCCGCCACGCCCCCAAAGTACTTGCTCAGCGTCTGGACTTCCAGAATCTTCACGTTTACTCCTAAACAGCCGGAAGAGACGCCTCAAGAGTCCAAGCAGGCCATCAGGCTCCAGCAAAATGATTGCAATTAATAGTGCGCCATAAATCAAGAGATGGAGATTGGGAAAATAAACCACCAGCTCTTCTTCCACGATCCCAATAATCACGCCACCCATCACGGCTCCCCACACGGTTCCAATCCCGCCAATCACTGGCATCAGCAAGATCGTGATGCCGGTTTGAAAGGCAAAAACGTCGCCGGGATAAAAGAACGCGGCGCGTCGCGCATAGATGCCGCCAGCGACGCCAGTGAGTGCGGCCGCAATCGCATGAACCCAGAGTTTTGAAGTGTATGGATTCACGCCCAGGTCAGCGGCTGCGTCTTCATCCTGTTTAATGGCCCGCAATCCCAACCCGAACTTGCTATTGGCAATGATTGTTGAGACCAAAACCGCCAGGGCTACGACGGCAATTGCCGTGTAGTAATGCTCAAGCCGATTAAATTGCTTTTCTTCTATGATGCGATAACCGCTGGCGCCGCCCGTGATGTCAACATTGTTCATGACCACCCGCACGGCTTCAGTCACGCCGATGGTGGCGATCACGAAGTAAGGTCCGCGCAACCGGAACGTGGGAAGACCAATCAGGAATGACGCCAGTACAGCAACGGCGCCTCCGCCAATAAAGCCGAAATAAGGGCTGTGGCCTGCGTGCATTAGAAGTGCAGTTGTGTAAGCTCCCAGTCCAAAGAACACAGCAAAGCCAAAAGAAACCTGGCCTGCCATGCCGCCCACCAGGT
The DNA here is from genome assembly GCA_035552035.1 of Candidatus Angelobacter sp. GTDB lineage: Bacteria > Acidobacteriota > Terriglobia > Terriglobales > Acidobacteriaceae > Angelobacter. The sequence continues at coordinate 618 of DASZMF010000390.1, read as the reverse complement.
TCCATCCAAGACTGGTGGTTGTCCAGACGGCAGTCACAAAAAGCAAGCGAATGATATTGTCACTGGGATTGGCAGCAGGCAGCAGCAATAAGACTGCCAACAAAACCCAGGGTAGAATAATTTTTAGCCAGCCACTCAAACTTTGCGGCCGCTTCATGCCGCCTTCCATTTCTTGTTGAACAAACTGGTGAGGCCATTCGGCAGAATCAACAGCACGATGACCAGCAACGCAAAAGAGAGCGCAGGCGAATAGCTGGCCGGAATTTTAAGGATGCCAAATGTCTCCACCATCGCCAGAACAATTGCGCCCAGAGCTACGCCAGAAATCGAGTCAAGCCCGCCCAGCACAATGATGACAAATGAGCGAAGCAGAAATTGCCGACCAAAATCAGGGCTGAAAGAAAACAGCATGCCCAGCAATCCACCCGCAAAGCCGGCAAACGCGGTGCCTAGGCCAAACGTCAGGCGTGAGGTTCTTTGGTCGTCAACGCCTACAATCTGTGCCGCATAGGGATTCTGGATCAGTGAGCGCATGGACCTTCCGAACCAGGTGCGGTTAAACACCACCTGCAGAATGACCATGCAAACTACCGCTGCGGCGAACACCACCAAATTTAC
>DASZMF010000389.1:0-8312 GCA_035552035.1 Candidatus Angelobacter sp. | reverse complement strand
ATGGACAAGCGGACTGGTAGCTTTGGCGATGTCTGGAGGCGCGCTGATGATGACAGCTGACAAGAGATGATCTCTCACCGCGCCGCTTGACTCCCACTGCTGTGGCTGACTATGATTTTCATCGAACCCGCATGAGCTTCTGTCTTCCATCCTGTCGCTGTTGTTGCCGCTAAATATGCCCTGCGTTGCGGCCGGTCCTTTATTGCCCTGATTCGCAATCGCGCTAAACGCAAAAGTTCATTCTCACTTTCCATTAGCGCTGAACGTTCATCCTCTCTTCCATATTAAGGAGCCGTTATGAGCAATGTTCTTCAAGAGGTACTTGCAGCCAATCAGAAATACGCCGCCAGCTTTGGCGACAAAGCGAATCTTGCCATACCACCGGCGCGGCACTTTGCCATTCTCACCTGCATGGATGCGCGGCTCGATCCCTTTAAGTTTGCCGGGATAGCCGAAGGCGACGCACACATTATTCGCAACGCCGGCGGACGCGCGAGTGACGATGCCATCCGCTCGCTGGTTATCTCTTATAAGCTGCTGGGCACGCGCGAATGGTTTGTGATTCACCATACCAATTGCGGCATGGAATTTTTTACCAATGAAACCATGCGCGGACTGCTGGCTAACAGCCTGGAAACGGCAGCGCTTACTGACAAGGGATTTCAGGATGTTGGAAAAGGGCCAGGATCACGCGCAGGAGAATATATTGAGTGGCTTCCCTTCCGCGATCTGGCGCAGAGCGTGCGTGACGACGTGCAGCGAATTGCCCATCACCCACTGGTTCCCGCTAGCATTGCGATCTACGGTTACATATACGATGTGAAAACAGGCAAACTGTTGGAAGTCCCGGAGGCAAAGCGGCCCGCGTAAATATTGCGGGCTCTCGTTCATGAAGCGTTTTGAGACAGTGTAAATCTATCTAGTCTGGAACTCAGGTCGGAAAGGCCGAGAAATGATTCTGTTGGATCAGAAGAATCTTTTGCAGAAGCTGGAGCAGCTTGCCCCGAATCATCGCGTGGCGTTTGCCGCTGCATGCGCGCAGCGCCAGCTTCCGCGCTACCAGAGCTTTTCCGCCAAGACCGGCTTCGGTGACAGCACTGTCCTTGAGGACATGCTTGAAAATTTGTGGAAAGACTTGAATGGCAATCCAATTCCGGAAAAAGAGCTTGCGGCGAAAATCGATGCTGGAATGCTGTTGATTCCGGGAGAAGACATTCAACAGGAGGGGCAGGCCTATGCCGAAGATGCGGCGGCATCGGTGGTGTACGCGCTGCAATGCCGTCAGACCGGAGGATCACAGGAAGCCATTGTACACGGCCCAGCGTGCTTATGAGGCGCTGGATAACTTCGTGATCAATACAGAAAACATCGATACGAATATTCCCGGGGAGGAAGCGCGCGTGCTTGCTCACCCACTGATTCAGGCTGAATTCGGCCGCCAGCTGCGCGATCTCGACGAATTACAGCGCGGGGTCATCACAGTTCAAGAGCTGCAGGAAAGATCGAAGAGAGAAGCAGCAGAGTTTTTACCCTGAGACGAGGGCGCTCAATACAGTTGCGGACAGTCGAAGGACTTACCCCCAATTTTCCGCTGGCTCCAGCCGCGCCATGTTTGAGCCAATGCTTCCGGTTTTTCTTTTGCTGGCGGCGTGACGATAAGCTTCGTCATACTTCTCGCCCACGGCGGCGGTGCTGCGGGTTTCAAAAATATACATGCGTCCGGCAGCGCCCAGCGCGGCGCGAAATTCCGGCTTGCGGCCCAGAAACGCCATGCGATAACCCAGGTCGCGCGGGTTATCGGCTTCAAACCACAGGCAGCCTCGGCCTTCCGGACTCACATCGCGATTGCGTGGAATATCCGCGGCCAGCAAGGTCTTGCCTTGCCACAAACTTTTCAGGCAGATTTCGTTGGGCAGCCGCGCGGCCACGGGATCAGCGGGGATTTCTCCCATCGCCACCACTACATGCGCGCTCTGCATGGTTGCGGGAAGATCGAATGGATGCACCAGCGCCACGTGCTGTGAGATTCCCAGCCTTGCGGCATTTTCGTTGATGGCTTTGCGCGCTGTTTCCGGCGCGTCCAGCAGCAGCTTGAGCGGAGGTATTCCATTGCATGCCAGCGCAAAACCTTCCAGCATGGAAATTGCGGTAGTAGAGAGTTGCTCGGCTCCATCGGGCGCAAACTGCGGCACGAAAAATGAAACGGTGTCGGGCGAGAGTCCAAACCTGCGGATCAGAAAGTCCATGTCCACTGAAAGCGTAGGCGGATCGTCATCAACGTTAATCGGTTGCGGAACCAGAAAGATGCTTTCCGGCAACGCGCCACGTTCAATGGCTGCCTGCTTCAAGCCTTCAGAGTGGACAATCACCGCCGCAGCGCGTGTAAGAACAAATTGCTCGGCCACGCGAAATGAGCGCGCCATCCAGCTGCCAGATTCACAAAGCTGCGCGGAGATGGCCATTTCTTCAATGCATGCGCCCAGGTCATAGACCACGCAATTGCAGCTGCGCACGGCGGCCATGCCGGCGGCAAAGCAGTGTGCGTGCACGAGATCAGAAGAAGTTTCAGGATCGCAGTCGAGCAAAGATTTGCGCCAGTTGCGTACGTCCTGCCATGAGCGCAGAAGAGAGAGCGTGCGGGGTTCATCTGGATTGCCGCCGGAAAGATACAGTTCGGCTGTGCCTGCGCCTTGCGGCGTGACGATATACGGCCGCATGCCCACGGCAACCTGGCCTTCCACCACGGGCAGCACGTCGCGCGCATATTCGCAGGCATGGATCACCCGCCAGACCTTGGTCCGCACGCCGCGGGTCAAAGTGCCCACGCCAGACTGTTCGCCCTCAAGCTTTGCACGAAACCTTTCAGTCATAAGGCCTACGTCTTTAAAAAAGCCCTGGTCTATGCTTCTTTCTCATCTTTGCGAGACAGCTCGGAATAACACATCACGCGATTACGGCCGCCATGCTTGGCGGCATACAGCGCGGCATCAGAAAACTCAATCAGGTCGCGTTTGAACTGCGCATCAGTATCGTACACGGCCACGCCAATGCTAATGGTAAGATGCTGCACGGAATGCGGAGAGCCGGCAAAAAATTTGGCCTGCTCAATGGCGCGGCGCAGGCGCTGGGCCACAAACTGTGCGCCGGTCTCCGTGGTTTCCGGCAGGATAATCACAAACTCTTCTCCACCGTAACGCGCTACTGTATCCACCTCGCGCATATCTTTCATCAGCAGTGAAGTCACGTCGCGCAATAGCTGGTCGCCCACGTGATGGCCAAAGGTATCATTCAAGACCTTGAAATGATCAATGTCAATCATGAGCAGCGCAAATTTCTGCTGCTTGCGTTCCGCGCGCTTAAACTCCAGCTCCAGCTGCTGTTCAAAATAGCCGCGCGTGCGCAGTCCGGTGAGATAGTCAGTAAAGGCAAAGCGCAGCAGACCTTCATTGGCGTATTCGCGGGTGAGAAGATTTTCGGCGACGAGTGAAAGTATCCAGAGCAGCTGCGCGTCTTCTTTGCAGAAGCCATTTTCAGCGGAGCAGAAAAGCTGCATGGATCCCATGACGCGGTTGCTCACAAACATGGGAACTACCAACGATGACCCGGAATCCAGCACGCGCAGAAGCGCGTCAGACTGTACGTTGTGGCTGCGCTCCACCAGCAGCGGCCGGCCGTATTTGATGGCCCAGAAATTCAGGATATTCCCCCGGGCAATCTCGTCGCTGGTCACCTTCTCCACGTTGCGGGAGATGCGCGGCTCCATCACTTCCTGGCCTTCATCCCAGAAATAGAAAATGGCTTTATCAAAAGGGACGATATCCGCGGCCATGTCACACAGCAGATTGAGCGTGGCTTCCAGTTGCATCTGCAGGCCGGTAAGCATGCTCATGCGCAGGATCACGTTGACGTGCTCCCACCGTTTCTGGATGGTTTCCGGGCGTAGCTCTGAGAATACCTCGACAACAAATCTCTCAGGCGGAGACGACGAAGGATCAGCGGGTTCAGGGGCGGGCATCGGCAACATTTTTCTAGAGGCGCTCACGGCAACAACTCCACCGGTATTTTGTGAGATGCCGCGACGGGCCTTAGGGAAACTTACGGAAGTGTGACTGTTGTTTTTACCTGTCCCTGGCCAAAAGTACAGGGTGAAATGCGGTCAAAATCCAGGGCGTCGGCATGGTTTGCGGAACAATAGATCCAATCTAAGGAGTTCCGATACAACTTTCATGCGATTGTTTGCACCTGTTCGTTCCATTTTGGGCAATTCACCCTAGACCGGCAGCTTTGGCTGGCAGCTTGCATAGAAGATTCTTAACGGAGGTAACAGATGGCCCTCACCCGGCAGGAATTGATTGGAGAATTGAAACATGAAATCAATAGTCCGCTTGCGGCCATTCGCAATGCGCTGTATCTTGCCTCGATGCGCAGCACTGATGCGGAGCTAAAACACTATCTCCAGCTGGCTGATGATGAAGTCGCGCGCATCTCCGCGATTCTGAAAAATGCAGATCAAATTGATGAAAACAAACGGCTTCACGAAGTTGAGCGCCGTACTAATGCCGCTTCAGCCGCATAAATACCGCGTAATATTTGCCTGCCTGAATCAGGAACTTACGATTTCTGCATTCCTGTGCACAGTCTTTGTTGCTTTTCTTTCATTCTCAGCTTAGGATGAATTCAGCGCTGGAAAACCCGCTGGCACTGATGTAAAAGCTCTTCCAATGTAAAACTTCGCTACAAACATAGTTAAAAGTTCACGCCGGCCCACAAATGTTTTTCCCACAGGAGAAGCTCCCTCATGGCATGGTACGCATACTGCATCGTTGAGCAACAAGCGGTTCAAGGTGGTATCCGCGCACGTCGCCCAGTTCCAGTAGAAGGCCTTAAAGGTATTGCAGACGCGCAGATATTTGCGTATCCCAGCGGAGATTTTTCAGTCCTGGTGAGTGAGTACATTCCCACTGGCGATCTCGGACAAAAATCCCTTTTACAACATGCACACGTGGTCAGCGAATGTTTCAAGCGCACCACTGTGCTGCCATTTCGCTTTGGAACAGTTTTCGATACTGACGAAGCGCTGCGTCGCGCCGTCCGCATCAATCGCAAAACCTTCCTGGAGAGCGTGACCAAGCTCAAAGGCAAGGCAGAAATGCACTTGAAGCTGCTGATTAAAGACGGTTCGCTGCGTGAAGCATTGGAAGAAATTGAGCTTCCAGATTCCGTTGGCAGTGAATATCTGAGCAAGCTGCGGGAAAAGGCCGTCCGGCAACGCGAACGACAAACCAAGGCGCGGGCTCTTTCCGTTCAAGTCCATAAGATTTTTTCCCCGCTCGATCAGGACGTCTGTTGCCGCAAAATTGATTCCGGGGGCATGCTTATCGACATTGCCCATCTCATCGATCACAAAAAAGTTGAGAAATACCAGAACCGCTATCAGATGGCCACGCGCCATCTGCCTGGCATTGAAGTTGTTATGAGCGGTCCATGGCCGCCGTACCACTTCATTTCAGGCAAACGGTCTTCCTAAGGCAGTTCAACCGTTTTGAAAACTGAACCAGCAGAGGGGGCGAGAAAATCGCCCCTTTTGCCTTTTTTGGCCAAAACCAGCCAAATCAGACCTCGGTTAAGCATCCAAATGCCTGAAAATGGAATCGGAGTACAATGTCAGTAGGTCTCAAGCAGTATTCCGGCCCACTGAGCAACCCCGTTTTTCAGCTTTGCCCTTTTTGCGCTCTTCCATCTGGGAGAGCAGGTTTGTGTGCCCCAGGAATAGTAACGGAGTAGTAATGAGCCAGAAGACCCGCGTGCTGATCGTGGATGACGATGTAACCATGGCCAAATATCTGGCCGCTCACCTCACACGCCGCAATTTTGAGGTTACGGTAGCTTCCAATGAGCAGGAGGCCCTGCGCGTCTTCCGTTCGTTTGATCCAGCGCTGGTCCTGGTGGAAACTTCTATTGACGGTGAAGATAGCTCTGAAACTCTGCAGCGCCTCAAGCAGATCAAACCTACCGTGGCGATCATCGTGCTTTCTTCGAGCAAGGATCCCGAGTTTATTTTCAAGGCTTCCAAACTGGGCGCGGACGACTTCATCAGCAAGCCCGTGGATCCCACAGAGCTGGATGAGCGCATCGGCAAAGTATTAGATAGCCAGCGCGTCACCTCTGAAGTTACGCAGTTGCGCGATCACGTTCGCCGCCAGAGCGACTTCACCATGCTCTTTGGCACCAGCCCAAAAATGATGGAAGTAAAAATGACCATCGAGCAGGTAGCTGATACCACCGCTACGGTGCTGGTTCGCGGTGAAAGTGGCACCGGTAAAGAAGTGGTCGCGCGCATGGTTTACGCTGAGTCGTCGCGTTGTGACAAGCCATTCGTGAAAGTGAATTGCGCGGCGATCCCGCATGAATTGCTGGAAAGCGAGCTTTTTGGTTATGAAGCCGGCGCATTTACCGGAGCCAACCGGCAGAAGCTGGGCAAGTTTGAGCAAGCCAACGGCGGCACAATTTTCCTCGACGAAATCAGCGAGATGCACCCGGCGTTGCAGGCCAAGCTGCTGCACGTTTTGCAGGACCATGAATTTTCCCGCCTCGGCGGCAAGCGTGATGTTCAAGTCGATGTGCGCGTCCTGGCCGCAACCAACAAACCGCTGGAGCGCGCCGTGGAAGAAGGCGTTTTCCGCGAAGACCTTTTCTATCGCCTGAACGTGGTCACCATTCATATTCCACCGCTGCGCGAACGGCGCGAAGAAATTCCGGTCTTCCTGAAATATTTTCTGGAAAAATACAGCGAGCACTATGGCAAGAAGCCATCCATGTTCAGCGAATACGCTGTCACCCGCATGATGGAATATGCCTGGCCGGGCAATATCCGCGAGCTGGAAAACATGGTGAAGCGCTACGTGATTGTGGGCAATGAAGCGCAGATTATCCGCGAGCTTTCCACGCACAAGCCCATCGTAAGTTCATTTGGCGGAGCGGCATCGCAAGTGGTTGCAGCGTCTGCGGCCACCGCTCCAGCCATGCAGGCCAGCAATGGCACGGAGATGGAGATGCCATCATTGCTGGAGATTGGGCGTCGCGCGGCCATGCAGGCGGAGCGGGAAGCCATTGAGCGCGTGCTGGCGCAGACCCGCTGGAACCGGCGCCAGGCCGCTAAGATTTTGAAGATCAGCTACAAAGCCCTGTTGAACAAAATGAAAGCAATGGAGGAGCAAACCAAGGCACAAGCTAAGCCTGAAGAGGCCTAAAAGTGGCATCAGAATGCCACATATTGGCCTTAGTTACACTTACTTCCTGAGTTCCTGCTGCGGCCCTGTCTAGCGGATAAACTTCTAATTAAAAGAAAATAAAAGGTTTAACCTTCCACATTTATTCCACAAATAGCCTGAAAACCTTTGGTTTGTAAGTTGCTTAGATAAAGACATACTAAAGAGGCCGCAAAATTTAATGACTTCAACCCTTTTCCAAGCTTTGAGACTTCTTCAATCCGTGTGTCTTGGCTCCGGTCGAGACTCTATCGGGCATCGCCTTCCCTGAGAGATTTTCCCTTCCCCCTTCGCCTCTTTGCCAAAAGGCGGCCCCGTTGGGCCGCTTTTTCGTTTTTGCACAGTTTTTGCTTTTCTACTCTCAGCTTAATCAATCTTGTTGGTGACAACTGGCAGTCCTGCTGCATCTAATCCTCGATCCTAGCAATTTGACGGTTATCATTATGGCGACTAAGATTACTCACTTATCAAAACCCATGGACAAGAAGAAGCTCGAATCCTTCAAAAAGCGGCTGGAAGAGCGGCAGCAGAACCTGCGCAAAACGGTAAGCCGAACTGAAGAGGATGGCCGCATTGCGGACCAGGACTCAGCCCAGGACATTGCCGATCGCGCAGCCAGCTCCTACACAAAAGAATTTCTTTTTTCTCAGAGCAACAACGAACGCCAGCTCCTGCAGATGGTGGAAACCGCGCTGCAGCGGATCCGCGAAGGTTCCTTTGGCGAGTGCGTAGCTTGTGAGAACGAAATCAATGCCAAACGGCTGGAAGCCGTGCCCTGGACCCGATACTGCATTGAGTGCCAGGAGAAGCTGGAAAATGGCCAGCTGGAAGAGACCAACGAATAACGGGCTTTAAGCCAAAAATAAAAGAGGAGATGTTGTCAGCATCTCCTCTTTTTCATCTCAAATTCGCTTAATACAGGTTGAAAGCGACTTCCACATTCATTTCCACTGCCACGGCGCGGCCGTCTTTCTTTGAAGGATCAAACTTCCAGGTCTTCACGCCTTCAATGGCTTTTTCATCCAGGCCCATGCCCAGCGAACG
>DASZMF010000388.1:0-1791 GCA_035552035.1 Candidatus Angelobacter sp. | reverse complement strand
GCAGTCGGCGTCCCTAGCGCTTACGCCGCGCTGGTGCTTGGTACGCGCGACTACGTACGCAAATGCGGCTTCAAAAAAGTAGTGATTGGATTAAGCGGCGGCATAGACTCGGCGCTTACCGCCGCTATTGCCGTGGAGGCGCTGGGCAAAGAGAACGTGACCGGCATTGCCATGCCAAGCCAGTATTCGTCAGAGCACAGCATTCAAGATGCGCGAGAGCTGGCCTGCAAGCTGGGCATCCGCTTTGAGCTAATGCCCATCGGCGCAATCTTTGATGAGTATCGTAAATCGCTGGCGCCCTTGTTTGCCGGATTGCCGGAAGGCATTGCCGAAGAGAATATACAGTCGCGTATTCGCGGCGCCCTGCTCATGGCGTTCTCCAATAAATTTGGCGATCTGGTACTTACTACCGGCAATAAGTCTGAGCTGGCTGTGGGTTATTGCACGCTCTATGGTGACATGGTGGGTGGCCTGGCCGTGATTGCTGACGTGCCTAAAACCATGGTGTACGACATTAGCCGTTACGTAAATTCCATTCAGCCGGTGATCCCGCAATCGACCATCGATAAGCCGCCTTCGGCCGAGCTGCGCCCTGACCAGAAAGATTCTGATTCACTGCCGCCGTATGAAGTGCTGGATAAAATTCTGAAAGACTATGTTGAGGATTACCACACCGCCGAGCAAATTGCGGCCGACCACGGCTATGATGAGCGGGTGGTGCGCGACGTGATCCGCATGATTGAGCGCAGCGAATACAAGCGCCAGCAGGCCGCTCCCGGATTGAAAATTACCCCCAAAGCATTTGGCGTGGGACGCCGTTTCCCCATCGCCCAAAAATCGGAAGTCTAAAAAAATCAAATGACAAAAATAAATTCTCTTGCCCTTATCTGCGCTACTCTGGCCACAACTGTGTTGTCAGCACAAACTGCTGCGCCCACGCCAGCGAAACCTGCGCCATCTAAAACTGCGCTGCCATCCACGGAAGAAATTGACGCTTACATGAAGCGCAGTTTCGGCTATGACACTGCCGTGTCATGGCAGATCCTTGATATCAAGGACTCCGGCGTGGCGGGCATTCCTGAAATCATTGTCTCTGTGAACAAGGGCGAGCCCTATCACTTCTACTTTGTAGCCAGCGCGCAGACGGCGTTTGTGGGCCAGATTGTGCCTTTTGGCCCGAACCCTTATGCAGTGAATCGCACAAAATTGCAGGGCGTCACGGGACCCAGCCGTGGCGGAGAAAACGCGCCTATTCAGATTGTGGAATTCAGTGATCTGCAATGCCCGCACTGCAAAGCCGCGCAGCCTATCGTGGAAAAACTTGGTACGGACTTTCCCCAGGTGCGTTTTGTTTTCCAGCAGTTTCCATTGCCAGCGACACTGCATCCCTGGGCGATGAAGGCCGCGCAATACGCTGACTGCGCTGCACAAATGGACAAGACCGCATTCTGGAAATATGTTGATGCCATTTTTGACGCGCAGGGTGGAATAGCTCTGGCCACAGCCGACGACAAACTAAAAGAACTGGCTACGGCCAACGGCCTGAATGCTGATAAGATCGCCGCCTGCGCCGCTTCGCCCGAAACGGATGCGCGCGTCAGGAAATCTATGGACCTGGGCGAGTCATTGAACGTGAATCAGACACCCACGGTCTTTATCAATGGACGAATGGTCCTGGGCCTTACCAGCATTCCATATGAAGGCTTGAAGAGCCTGGTGCAGTTTGAGATTGATCACGCAGGGAAGTAGCAGCAGTCAGAGAATTTCCTGATCAGTGTTCTCAGTGGGAAT
>DASZMF010000387.1:0-4103 GCA_035552035.1 Candidatus Angelobacter sp. | reverse complement strand
GCAACATTGACCTGCCTTCACGGCTGCAGCCGCCGAGCGCGGCACACTGGTTCGGCACAGACGAACTGGGCCGCGACATTTTTTCGCGCGTGATTTATGGGGCGCGCATCTCCATGCTGGTGGGTAGCAGCGTAGTTGCAGGATCGCTTCTACTCGGTCTGGCGCTGGGGTCTATTGCAGGATATTACGGCGGATGGGTAGATAAATTCTTTAGCGTGATCCTGATGAATGCGTTTCTTTCGTTTCCCGGAATTCTACTGGCGATTGCCTGCGTGGCCTTTCTTGGGCCGGGGATTTTCAACCTGATACTGGCGCTGTGCATTGGCGGATGGGTGGGCTATGCGCGTTTGGTGCGTGCACAGGTGCTGGCGGTGAAGGAGAAAGAATTTGTGGAAGCAGCGCGCGCGCTGGGCGCGAGCGACTGGCGCATTGTGACGCGGCACATTCTGCCCAACATTATTCAGCCGGTCATCGTGCAGTCTGCCATTGGAATGGCCGGAGCGGTGCTGGCAGAGGCGACCATGAGTTTCCTGGGGCTGGGCGTTCCACCTCCCACGGCAAGCTGGGGGGCGATGCTGAATGACGGTCGCGCACATTTGTTTGACGCGCCGCACCTGGTGCTCTTCCCTGCTCTGGCGGTGATGCTGGCGGTTCTCTCATTCAACTTTATTGGCGACGCGCTGCGAGACTACATGGATCCGCGATCGAGGATTGAAGCGGGGCTTTGAATTTTTACCACGGAGACACGGAGGCACGGAGAAAAGCCTCTAAAGAGATAGCGCAGCGCTTTAAGAGCAATTAGCAAATGGCAAATGGCTAACAAAAACTTTTGCCGCTGGCTTACCCAGATAAACCCCGCAGATAACCGCAGATGATTATTGGAATCATTTCTGACACGCATGGGCTGCTTCGCTCTGAGGCGGTGGAGTTGCTGCGCGGCTCTGAACACATTATTCATGCCGGAGACATTGGTGATCCGGGGATTATTCCTGAGCTACGAAAGATTGCGCCGGTCACGGCGATTCGCGGCAACGTGGACACACAGGCATGGGCCAGGAGCTTCGCGGAAACCGAGGTAGTGGAGCTTGGCGGAGTGGATTTTTACATTATTCATGATGCCAACGCACTTGATCTTAATCCGAAAGCTGCGGGTTTTGCGGCGGTGATCAGCGGGCATTCCCATCAGCCCAGGCAGGAAATAAAAAATGGAGTGCTTTACTTCAATCCCGGAAGCGCTGGACCGAGAAGACTTAAGCTGCCTATCAGTGTGGGACGAATCGTGATCGCTGACGGCAAATTGAACGGCGAGATTTTAGAAATTAAGATCTAGAATTTAAATCGCCGCTTTTTGTACTGTGCGCTCATCGCACAGGTATTCGAACGCTAGGGCAATTAGTTACTGTGGTCCAATTACCATCGCAAGAATAAGCTGTTTTTCATTGCAAATTGCAATCTACACGAAGCTGGTGGATATATACCTAGTAGTTTTCTCTCGCAAATAATCGTGGTTCATACTATCTTTAAATCACCCCCCAACTAAACTATTCCTGCAACCCATGAGAGAGTAATGCGCATTCAATCCGGCACCAGCTTATACATCCGCTTGCAAAATAACGTACAGCAATTCTTACTACTCGTGGTGGCGATTGCCCTGATTTTTACGGCGGCTTCCGTCCATGCACTGCAAAGCCAGCAGACGCCAGCACCGGGGCCAAAGAAGGCTGTGCCGCGCAAACCGGCTACGAACAGCGCGAAAATTACAGCCAAGAAAACTGACGAGCCAGACATGCCCTGGCTGCAGGATGCGTTGAAGAACAAAGAGCTTATGGATGACCTGGCAAAGTTCGCGCAGAAACTTAAAGACGGAATTCGTTATCCGGCGGTGCGCAGCCAGAGCAATATTCTGCCCAGGCTGGGGGAGTCCACGGAGTTCTATGTGGCAATTCCCAACTATGGGGAGACGATACACCAGGCGCTGGACATCTTTCACCAGGAGTTGCAGGAAAGCGCCGCGATGCGTGAGTTCCTGAAAAAAAACAAACTGGAGGCGAACGAACCCGAGGTAGAACGTGGCATACAGAAGTTTTATGAATTCACTCAATTTTTGGGAGATGAGCTGGTAGCTGCGGGCCGAATGAACGGTAACGAGCCTGAGTTTGTTTTGGTTGCCGAAGCCAGGAAACCGGGAATCAAAGAGTTCCTGGAAAAGCTCAATCATGAAATGTTTACGAGCCCGAGCGACCGGTTGCGGATTGTCGATTCACAGGGGCTGGCGGCGATTGATAAAAGTTTTGGGAAAGGGACGATTGTGCTGGTGCGCGACGACCTGGTTGCGCTGGGGACCAGCGCGGCGACACTGCGCGAATTCAACGCGCAGGTAGATGCCCGCGGAACAAAGTTCATTACCAGTGCTTTGGGGCAGCGGCTGGTGAAGTCCTATAAAGATGGCACCAACACCGTGATCGGCGTGGACCTGCATCAGTTGATAGCATTGATTCCGCCATCCCCGCCGCAAGCGAGAATCATGCTGGAGAAATCAGGCTTCGGCGATGCCAAGTATCTGGAAACTGAAAACACGATTGCAGGCGGACGATCGACGAGCAAGATGGAGATGGTTTTCAACGGCCCCCGGCATGGAGTTGCTTCATGGCTGGCTGCGCCAGCTCCCATGGGCGGGTTTGATTTTGTTCCCGGCAATTCCAGCATGGCGATTGATATGGTGCTCAAGAATCCAACGCTGATTCTTGACGACCTGAGAGAGATGATGGGCGATGCGGCCTTTGCGTCCCTACCGATGATGGAATCTCAGATGGGCGTGAATCTGAAACAAGACCTGTTGAGCAAACTGAGCGGAGAAATTGCTTTTGATCTGCAACAGCCGCCGATGCCGGCGGCGAAAGTTGATACTGGACTGGTGGTTGCTCCGGCGTTCAAGATTATTTTGCGGGTGAATGATCCAGTTGGACTGCAAGAGACTTTTAACCGGCTGATGGTCGTTTCGCCCATGCAGGGCGGAAAGCGCGAAGAAGATGGCGTGACATTCCATACGCTGAGCTCGCCGTCGGCTGCCGGGAAATCCAACGAGATGAATTACTTCTTTATGGATGGCTATCTGGTGATTGCGTCTGATGCGAACATGGCGAGAGAAGCCGTTCGCGCGCACAAGTCAGGCGATTCATTGGGTAAATCCAGCAAGCTGCGCGACGCCCGACCGGCGGGGCAGACAGAAAACACTTCACTGGTGGTGTACCAGGACAGCAGCCAGATGATGCGGACAATGTTTACGCAAATATCTCCGGAGATGCGGCAGATGCTGCCGTTTATGTCACTTGTTCAGGGCAGCGCCACTCTGGTTTACGTGAATGGCGAAGAAAGTTCCTTCCAGGGAACGACCAGTGACAATATCAATGCGAACATGGGGACCGGCCTCATTATTGCCGCGGTTGCCATACCTAATCTGACCCACTCGCGCACGTTGGCCAATGCATCGGCTGCAGCTTCTACGATGCGGACGATCAACACCGCAGAGGTGACGTATCTGACTACCTATCGGAGCAAAGGCTATGCCCGCAGCCTTGCAGCCATGGGGCCGCCGGCCAATGGAGATTGCTCTGAAGCCACGATCACCGCGGCGCATTCCTGCCTGCTGGATAAAGTGGTGGGCAACGCGGATTGCACGTCTGGCACATGGTGCCCGAAAGGCGCCTATCGTTTCAGCGTGCGCGGCGTTTGTCTGCAGACCATCTGCAAGGGTTATGTGGCTACCGCGACCCCGGTCAGCAAGGAACATTGGGACAAAGAGCTTTTGTTCCGTCGAGGATGCAGTTGTCCGGATACATACGGGCACACCGTTGGAAACACCGCTGACCGCAGCCGAATGCCGTGCGTGGAAACCGCTAGGCGAGGAATAAATTTCTTGGCAGAGTGTTTTTAAGCGCGAATTCGGACAGCGATTTTTGAAGGGTCGCTGTCCGGCAAGAACAGGCCGCGAATTTGCGCGAATGAGCGCGAATCAGGATTTATCTGCGGCTTTGAATGTGAGTGTGGGTTCGCCTATCAATTCATCCAGGCTATAGGGTTCCCTCGCTCTGCTCGGGATTAAA
>DASZMF010000386.1:0-3968 GCA_035552035.1 Candidatus Angelobacter sp. | reverse complement strand
CGTGGCTTCCAGCAGTTGCAGTCAATGCAGCGCTTTTCGGGTTTAGCTTCTTTTGCCACTGAGCGATTTAGCCGCCAGCCTGAGGCTGCGGAAGTGGCGTAATGACTTTGACCGCCTGCGTAGCGACTACTGGAGCCGCGTTCGGGACCGGAGCAGGAGTCAGCGGCAGAGTGACGCCGTTGGCGTAAGCATGGCTCCTGAAGTAGCTGGCAAGGTTCTGGAAGTCGCCGATCTCAGCAGCGGTCAGCCCCTGAATCGTCAACGTGTTGGTTCCATCAGCCACCGCAACCACATGCTGAGAAGCATCGACCAGGTAGCCCAGGGCGGCATTGCTGGCACGCTCAAGCTCCATTACAGACGGTGCAAGTGCCGGAGCGGCAATGGATACGACGTCTCCAATTACCTGAACTTCTTTCTGAATAACTGGGGCTGCCTTAACAATGTCACGTGCCGCTACTGCTATGTAGTGGCCAAGGTTTTTAAAACTGAATACTTTAAGAAACGACATGTTTTCTTCTCCTGTAACTGAAATTTGCGCGATTAGAGGTTTGGGCTTTCTGTGGTCATCCCGCCCGTGGCGCTGCGCTTGATAACATCAATGACTGCGCTTTGCGAAGGAGTCGCATCTCCGCCCTTATACGAACCCCTGAGGGCCACGCCACCGATGAACGATGCGCCGGACAGAAATACTTTTTCGCCTTCGGCCGAGTGGCCGACCAGCATCAGCGCGATTGCTGACATGCCAAAAATGAATCCATACACGGCTGGGTGGACGCTGTTAAGAACATCGATGAGCGAACCCGCTGGCCGTGCCGGCTGTTTCCTGTATCTGGCAAAAACCAGAAGCATGCCCAGGATCACAACAAAGTTAAGCCAGACGATTCCGTGAATTTGGTTTAAAGCTTCAACGAAGTTCAACATTTCAATTTATTCCTGGAAGTCGCTGAGGTCTGGACCTTCCTGCGCGGTTTCTTTTTCGGCGGGCTCTCCGCCTTCGGCCGTCGGGGCTGGACTGGATCCCTTGCGGCTCGGTTTGTGGTATTCCAGAATCTCGCCTGCAGCTTTGTAAGCAGAAAGCTTGCGGGCTTCGTCCTTAGTCTTGTTCCCGAGCTGCCAGAGCGCAGCGGCAAGTTCGTCGCGCGTGGGAAGTGCGAATCCCATCATCGCGCGATAGAGAAAGCCGGTGTCCTGGTTGGAACGCAGCTGGTTGAGTCTGACCTGGACAGACTGAGGCTGAAGATCAAAGGCTCCTTCAGCCGCGGCGACGTCATCCAGTTCGTGCTTTTCGAGCAGCTCAAAAAACAGCCGCTCTTTGTCAGTCAACCCGCGCCAGAGTGGATGCTCTTTCGCTTGGTCCAGCGTCCAAAGCATCGCTTAGCCCTGAGGGCCAACAATTCCGTGATGCTTCAATTTCGCGCTCATGTCGGCAAAGCCACTTTCGAGAGCTGCCAAACGATCTTCTGTAGTCAAAGGCGCAGCGGCTACCGGTTCGGCCGCAGTCGCAATGTCAGAAGTGGCGTTGTGTACCAACTCCTGCTCATCGCCAACATGCTCGGAATCTTCATGCATTGCCATGGGTTCAGCATTTGCACCTGAAAGCGACTCCGATATTCTGGTAATGACTGACTTTTGCTCCGGCGTGATGCCTTTAGCCGCTTCGTCTGGTCCAGAAGTCTGAGGCTGTGGCTCATCAACCACTCTAAAAAGAGTTTTTTCAAACTCCACGATGGCGCCAGTCTCAAATGCAACAGGCTCTGGGCTCTTGATGAGCATATTGAGGGCCTTACTGGTGATGGGCTCGGCTGCCTGGATCTCGGCGACGGTGTGTAAAGTCTGATTTGACATTTTTTCTCTCGGATGGAGCTACCGCACTTTCGCGTTTGGAAGCGAAGTTTTTAGGATGGTGACTGCGAGATTGAGAGTAGATGCAGCGAGAGTCCACAACAATCAGAGACATTGCTTAGGCAACGTACCCTTAAGCAATCCGCATGGTATTTTTACGAACGTAGGGGAAATCTTGGTTCGAATCCAAGCACCAGCAGCACCGGTGTCATTCAAGAGGCAGAGAAAGACTGCACACGGAAGGACGATCCCCGGCCTAAATGCCACAAGAAGGCCCTTTTAACGCCGCTAAAAGAGCCGCAGCCAGGCTAAGTGACTCAAACAATTAGCCGACCCCAAAAACGTCGCCGCCGTCGCTCAAAAAAACCATTTTTCGCGTTTTTTCAACTTTCGCGGTCGGCCCGGCTGGCAAGTTGGAACCGGGAGGCTCCCCCCGGGGGGGGTGCCTTTTTTCCCTGAAGCTACCTTTGGGCCTGTCTTATCCATAGCCTTATAACAGCGCGCATATGCCCTGCAAATGGCTTGCAAGTTGGCTGCTAATTGACTGCCTCTCTGTATTGAATGAATGGAATGTATGAATCAAGGTCGTCCGCGAATCGGTTGCTAATCGCCTGTAAATGTCTCGCAGATGTCAGACTTTTTTCTCTTTGTTGACAAACCCAACAAAGCAAACGGACTATAGTTATTGACAAACCCAACAAAGCCAATTAGATTTGATTCTGTCATCGGGCGCCGTTAACGCCTGACAAATAGGAGATGATTAAATGTCCACTTCAGCCAACCTCTTTGGTTCACAGTCTCAGCCAGTATTCGATTTCCCGCAGTCTTTAACAGAGAAATACCGTCCGCAGTCCATCAGCGAGTTTGTTGGCTTGGATAAACCTAAGAAAATCATGCGCAAATTGGCTGCTAATCCTTTCCCGTCCGCATGGTTATTTGTTGGGCCGTCCGGAACGGGCAAAACGACCATGGGACTAGCGTTTGCCAAAGAGATTAACGCCGAACTTCATCACATCCCATCGCAGGATTGCAACTTAGAAAATATCGAGCGCGTCCGCAAAATTTGCCAGTATGTTCCGATGGCTGGCTGCACAATGCACCTGATATTAGTGGATGAAGCCGATCGCATGACGCAAGCCGCGCAAATCTCTCTTCTATCCAAACTGGACGCAACCAATTTCCCGCCGAATACCATTTTCATATTCACCTGTAATGAGACTGGTAGTTTAGAACCGCGCTTTTTATCCCGTTGCCATGTAATCGAGTTTTCCAGCTATGGAATGTCTTCTGAACTTTCGCAACTTCTGGAAAAGGTCTGGACTTCTGAAACCGATAGCGAATTGCGCCCAAATTTCGCACGTCTGGTAAAAGACTCCGCGAATAATGCGCGTGAGGCACTGATGAGACTGGAAACAGAATTGATGTCAGCATAAAGGCCGAAACGGGCAATTGCCCGTCTGCCGGTAATGCCGGCACTGATGAGGCCGTTAACCTCACGGAAATCTTGATCTAAATAGGAGATCACAATGCTTATCACTCGCAAGGTTATTACGTCCGCAGAGATTGACCAGATCCGCGCAGCAGTCGAACTTCACCGCAATGCCGATAATTGGATGGCCGCAATGATTCGCGCACTTGATCCATTCCAGCGCGCTGAAGACCTCAAAACAAATTGGTTTGACCTGGCTAAATCCCTTTGTGTGCCCACGCCTGGCGAGCTGCAGGCGGAAGACGAACCCGAGCCGATACAGGACATGGAAAACGACCGTTTCCGTGAGTGGTCAGGAAATTATTGTCTTCCACGCGCATAAATCTACCCTCGATTTTCTACCAATTAGGAGCAACTATGCCAGAAATACCTGACTTCAAAACAGAACGAGCAAACGAGCGTAAGAACGTCTTAAAGGCTTTAAAAACCGCTGGCTTTAACGCAAGGGTTAAACATGGTCGCGGAACGGCGCATGCATGGCTGGACGTGACAATTATCGGTTCTGTACTTCCCGGCGCAACTACTGAAGTTCGCCGCATCGCAGAGCAAGCCAGCGGACGAAGCGCATCAGCCGCTGAACATATCTCAATTAATTTTGATAGTATCTATTGACAAACCCAACAAAGCCAATTACATT
>DASZMF010000385.1:0-11248 GCA_035552035.1 Candidatus Angelobacter sp. | reverse complement strand
TGAATGTTAGCCAGAGTCTTTGCGCCAGCGCCGAACTCACGATTCTGCCGTTCTAAAATCGCGGCCACCGCCTGCCTGCGCTCCGCCGGATACTGTATCTGCTGTATCTCTTCCGCCCACCAATCCTGGCTCAGCGGCGGGCGCGCATAGAACTTCTGCACTCGACCAAAGGCATGGAGATAGTCGTCAAACAAACGCCCTGTATGGGGAATGCTGGAAAATGGCAGACACTCTGTTTCCAAGGTTTGGCTCTCCACGATCTGCATAGACTCATTGGACTCACTGCAGCCCAACTGGTTGCATAAAATCTGCATTGACCAGACCTGTTGATTGTAAAGGATGAGAGGTGAAGACTTCGCGGATTGCTAAACGCAATATAGAATGAATCATCCCAGCCGGGATGGCGGAACTGGCAGACGCAGCGGACTTAAAATCCGCAGGGCTTAAACGGCCCGTGGGGGTTCGAGTCCCCCTCTCGGCACCATAAGCACTTTCCTGCCGGCCTAAGTTATTGCTTGCAATCAATCTTCTATTTTGAGAATCCGATGGGCTTCCTGAATCGTCTTGACGACGGCGATGTTAGGTAACAGTGGCTCACGCAAAGTCTGCGTCATTCGCGACAAACCATAAATATTTGGTTGGGGCGCTACAACAATTTGCCGAGCGCTGGCAGCGAATACAGGCTGACGATGTGCAAGCTCTTGCAGGAAACTTGACGAAATATTAAACGAACTCACTTCGGAAAAGTCGATAATGTGCGAGAACGTTGCATCAAATCCAAGCAGTGACGGTACTGCTTTTGTCACTTCATCAAGGTCGCTTTCATTAGCTTCGCCAATGAATTTAGAAATTACAAGCTTTAACCCTGGATGAATTGTGACCGTTGCTGGCATCGTAATCCCGGAAGCTCTGTATTCTGGCTAATCATTCTGCCACCAACACTCCTTCTCTTACAATGCTTCATTGTGCCTGGGCTGCTTCACTGTGCCTGGGATTGGGATTGGACCGATCCGGCAGAGGTTGAGGCTTGGAAGGCAGCAATCGCACATGCCGAAACCGACGCATATCCTGCAAAAAGGCTACGGCACTGAATCGTACCTGAGACTACTACTCAAAACCGGATGATAAGAATTTCTTAAATTGGGTGTACGACAATCTTCTTTAGAAAATCCTGCAACGATTAAGGTAAACAATGCACTTTATCTTTTCAGATGCTTGCGAAAAGGGGACTCAGCAGAATCCCCTCTCGGCACCAAACTACAAACTTACTACAAGGCGGCCAGGCCGCCTCGCTTCTAGCCGCCGGTATTCGGCCGTTTAATCGTCAGTCGATGCGCTTTGCGGCGTTGCTTCTTCTTGGCTAGGCGCGCTTCAGCGAATTTATCAACCACACCCGGCTTGGCTACTTTGTCTCTGGGACTCATGAATTACTTCTCCTTTTGTGCTGATGTGTCACAACAACTGAAATCTTGCCGGGCGAGTTACACGCCGCGCATCGGCTTTCCGCAGCGCAGGCAATTCGCTTTCGCTCTGACGGTAATGGAGTGGCAGGAGGGGCACATGGTTTGTGACTGGTGGTTCACCACGGCGATTCGTCCGGTACGCATTCCGTAGATTCTGATCGTCGCAACCATGGAGATAAGGGCGACAAAGATGCTGAGATAAATCGTGCTTTGGTCCATAAGAACACATTCCCAATATGATCCGGGCTTTTGCCCGGTCACTTTCCGTAATGGATGACTGCAGAAAAGCGGGGATAGGGCTTCTGGCGGCCCCCTCGTTTTTCATCGAAATACTTTGATCGAATGCGCAGAGAACCGTCGCGAAGAGTGGAGTGAATAAAATCCAGAAGAGTTGACGGCGGAGAGCGAACGACTACCTCCAGACTAGTCTTTGGCGGGGGTTAAAGCAAACTGTTTCCGAGAGCTGCAGGATAATGGGACCAGACGCAGCACTGCCCAGAGCGCTGTTTTTCACTCTGGGCAGATAAGATTCTACTTACAGAACTTTTACGTTCTCTGCCTGCAGGCCCTTGGGGCCTTTGGTCACGCTGAATTCCACTGCCTGACCTTCTGGCAAGCTCTTGAACCCGCTGGACTGGATCGCTGAGAAGTGCACAAACACGTCTCCATCGCCACTGTTCCGGGTAATAAATCCAAATCCTTTTGCGTCGTTAAACCACTTCACAATTCCTTGTTCCATTTGTATTGTTCCTTAATTGTTTTGATTGTTTCCTGCTGAGAAGATTGACTGGTTTCTGTGAGGTGGGTTGTCGCTTTAAGGCTGGACCGCTCGCTAACCGCTGGTGAATCCCACTTAACGGGAAGACTGATTATAGCATTGTGAGGGACTTAAAACCTAATTTATTCGTGGCCGGGCATGTGCCTGATCTGGCCCTCTGGAAATCGCGCTACTTCCGTAAATCCCTGCGTTTAGTAATAATGTTTACTTACCTTTCCGCTGTAGATGCTGAGTTTTGTATTGAGAGAGGATTGCGCACATTATGAGAATCGCCGTCCCACGCGAGAAACAGCCAGGGGAAGCCCGGGTGGCACTCGTTCCAGAATCAGTCAAAAAACTCGTTGCTGCCGGTGCAGACATTGGGATTGAAGCCGGCGCAGGCGTTCAAGCCGGTGTTTCTGACGCAGAGTACCAGGCCGCCGGGGCCAGCATTATGGGCCGTGACGAGCTGCTGCCAGAGACCGACGTGCTGGCTTGCGTGAACCGTCCAGAGCCTGAGGACTTTGCGAAGTTGAAGCCAGGAGCGGTTGTGATTGGATTTCTCAAGCCGCTCGACGAGCCCGCGGCGCTCGAGCCGATAATTTCCCGAAAGCTCACGGCATTTGCTGTTGAGCTGGTACCACGCACCACACGCGCGCAGTCCATGGACGCTCTTTCTTCCATGGCGACCGTGGCAGGGTACAAAGCTGTGTTGATCGCTGCCGAGCGCTTGCCGCGCATGTTTCCCATGCTTATGACGGCCGCCGGCACCGTGCCTCCAGCTAAAGTTCTGGTGCTGGGCGCAGGCGTTGCCGGACTGCAAGCCATTGCCACTGCGCGCAGGCTTGGCGCCGTGGTGGAAGCCTATGACGTGCGCGCTGCTGCTGGTTCAGATGTGAAATCGCTGGGCGCAAAATTTTTGGAAGTGGATCTTGGCGGCATTGAAACGCAGGACGCAGGTGGCTATGCGAAAGAGCTTTCAGAAGAAGCACTGAAGCGCGGTCGCGACATGGTGGGCAAACGCGCTGCTGTTTCTGATGTAGTCATCACCACGGCCCAGATCCCGGGACGCAAAGCGCCGCTTATGCTCACGGAAGAAGCCGTCAACAGCATGCATCCAGGTTCAATCATCGTGGATCTTGCGGCTTCCACCGGCGGCAACGTCGCCTTCACCAAAGCTGGAGAAGAGGTGGACCACAACGGCGTTCTCATTCTTGGTCCGCTCAATTTGCCGGCCACGGTTGCCGCTCACGCCAGCCAGCTATATTCGCGCAACCTTACCAGTTTTATGGCACTGCTGAACGACAAAGGCGCTTTGAAAATCGATATGAACGATGACATCTTAAAAGGGGCGTGCGTCGCTTTTGAGGGTGGCAATGTTCACCCCAAAGTGGCCGCAGCCCTGGGCCATCCCGCCGCGTAGCGCGATGTAGAGCGCAAACAAAGGAGACTTGCAATGGAGCATTTGCTGTTTCATCCCGTTGGATTTGTTGCTGCTTTCTTTCTGCTGAAAGGCGCACCCGAGCAGACACTGAGCCCTGCCGTGTTGATTGCGTCACTTTATGTATTCGTGCTGGCGGCGTTTCTGGGCTATCAAGTGATCTCGCGCGTACCGCCGCTGCTGCACACACCGCTCATGTCGGCGACGAATGCAATTTCCGGCATCTCGCTGATCGGCTCCATTGTGATTGCCGGTTCGCACTATGACCAGCATCAGATGCTCGCTTCCATTCTGGGCTGCGCGGCCGTAACTTCCGCCATGATCAACGTCACCGGCGGCTTTCTGATTACAGACCGCATGCTCAAGATGTTCCGCAAAAAGGAAACAGCCAAGCCGGAGGAGAAAAAGTGAGCAACGCCCAATATTTTCTTGAAGCCACATATCTCATCGCCTCCTGCCTCTTCATTCTTGGCTTGAAGGGGCTGAGCCATCCGGACACGGCGCGCCGCGGCATGATTTTGGCCGCAGCCGGCATGTCTGCCGCTGTTCTTGGGACACTATTCCATCCTGATATTCACAATTACACATACATCGCCATTGGCCTGATTCTTGGCTCATGCATCGGCATTCCCATGGCCCGCGTGCACATGACGGCCATGCCGCAAAGAACTGCGCTCTCGCATGCCTTCGGTGCGCTGGCTGCATCCATGGTAGGCATCGCCGAATATGTGATTCATGGTTCCACGCTGGGTGGAATCAAGAGCACAGCGCTCGGTCTGGAAGTGATGCTCGGCTCGCTCACAGTTACTGGCTCGCTGATTGCCGCTGCGAAATTGCAGGAAATGATGCGCGGCACCCCGATCATGTTCAAAGGCCAACAGATAGTGAACCTGGGCTTATTCCTGGTGATGACTGGCTCTTATGTCACGTGGCTCTTCAACCCTGCAGCCGCAATTTTTTTCTATACCATGGTGGCCTGCGCGTTTATTTTCGGCGTAATGCTGGTTATCCCCATTGGCGCGGCTGATATGCCTGTTGTGATGTCATTGCTCAATTCTTACGCCGGCCTCTCGTCGGCAGCTACTGGATTTGTACTGGGAAACAACGTGCTGATCATCGCCGGTACTCTGGATGGATTCTCTGGCTTCATTCTCTCCGTCCTCATGTGCAAGGCCATGAATCGTTCCATGACCAACGTTTTGTTTGGCGGCTTCGGCTCTACGGCCACAGAGGAAACCACCGTCTCCGGCAGCATGCGTGAAGTCACGATAGATGACGTTGCCGTGCAACTTGCATACGCGAATCAGGTAGTCTTTGTCCCCGGATACGGTATGGCCACAGCGCAGGCGCAGCATGCTGTGCGCGAGCTTGGCAATCTATTGGAAGAACGCGGCGTCTCCGTGAAATATGCTATCCATCCTGTTGCCGGCCGCATGCCCGGACACATGAACGTACTTCTTGCTGAAGCTAATGTGCCGTATTCGTCACTCTATGAGATGGAGCAGATCAATCCTGAAATGCCTTCGACGGACGTGGCCGTGGTGATCGGAGCGAATGACGTGGTGAATCCCGACGCCCGCGACAATCCGAAAAGTATTATCGCGGGCATGCCGATTATTGAAGTGGACAAAGCCAAATCCGTGGTTGTGCTCAAGCGCGGCAAGGGCAAAGGCTTTTCAGGATTGGAGAATCCGCTGTTCTTTAAGCCTGTCACGGGCATGTTGTACGGCGACGCTAAAGCCAGTTTGACGAACCTGACGCAGGCCATCCAGAAAGTGTGAGGAAGTTGCGCATCTGATGTTTGCTGATCGCACGAGCTGGAACCTGATGCCGAATCGTCTGGCGGAGGCACTAGATCGCCATAAATTGAGCGGTCGTAAGCTGCTTGATCTGAGCGCTTCCAATCCGACAGAATGCGGCTTCCGCTATGACGCGCCGGCCATCATGCGCTCGCTCTGTTCGCCGGCTTCGTTGCAATACCATCCTGACCCGCGCGGTTTGAAGTCTGCGCGCCGGGCCGTAAGCGACTATTACGCTGCCCGCGGCGAGCGCGTCCCCATTGACGATCTGGTACTGACAGCCAGCACCAGCGAAGCCTACTCATTTATCTTCCGCCTGCTCTGTAATCCCGGCGACGAGCTTCTGATCCCGACGCCCAGCTATCCGCTCTTTGATTTTCTAGCGGACATAAATGACGTCAAGCTCATCCGCTATTCACTTTTTTACGACCATGGCTGGCACATTGATTTTCACGCGTTAAAGCAGTCCATCACGCCGCGCACGCGAGGCGTGATTCTGGTGCATCCAAATAATCCGACCGGGCATTACACCCGAGCCGAAGAAACCGCGCATCTGAATGAGATTTGTTCGGCCAACCAGATGGCGATCATTGCCGATGAAGTCTTTTTAGATTTCTCGCTCGCCGCGGCGCAGAAAAGTCTTGTCACCAACTCTGCGGCGCTTACGTTTGCCATGAACGGCATATCTAAGATCAGCGGCCTGCCGCAAATGAAATTTGCCTGGCTGGCGGCGAATGGCCCTGAAGAAATGAAAAGGGAAGCGCTGGCCCGCCTGGAGATGATTGCCGATACCTATCTCTCTCTGAACGCTCCCATCCAACTGGCTGCGCCGGTTCTGCTGCAACAGCGCGTGGCATTTCAGCAGCAGCTCATGGATCGTGTGCGCAAAAACCTTGCCTATCTGGACACGCAGCTTGCGCACGAGAAAAGTGTGACCCGTTTGGAAGTAGAAGGCGGATGGTATGCGGTTCTGCGCATCCCGGCAACGCGGCCTGATGAAGAGTTTGCTATCGACTTACTGGAAAAACACGACGTGTACCTGCATCCGGGGCATTTCTACGATTTTCCGGGCGACGGGTATCTGGTGATCAGTTTGATCACTCCGGAGCAGGATTTCCACGAAGGGTTGCGCCGGACTCTCTCTGCTGTCTAATTCATTTGTCGCTCAAGAATTAGTTTTGTCTGCCGCCGATTCCCGCAGTTTGTACCGTTGTATCTTGCCTGTCGCCGTCTTGGGCAATTCTTTTACGATCTCAAAAGTCTGCGGACATTTAAACGCCGCCAGCCTGCCCAGCACATGCTGCCGGATTTCTT
This sequence comes from Candidatus Angelobacter sp., assembly GCA_035552035.1. GTDB lineage: Bacteria > Acidobacteriota > Terriglobia > Terriglobales > Acidobacteriaceae > Angelobacter. The sequence goes on along the minus strand of DASZMF010000385.1, from coordinate 4,474 downwards.
CAATGATCTGCTGCGAACCATTTGTATTTTCCTTGAGCACCAGATACGCAGCGGGTTTTACCAGGCTGTTTTCGTTCACATAGCCGATGGCTGCCGCCTCCTGCACCGCAGGATGTTCCAGAAGCACGTTTTCAATCTCAATTGGGCTCACCCACATGCCTTTTACCTTCAGCATGTCGTCGTTCCGGCCTACGTACCAGTAGTAGCCGTCGGCGTCGCGATAATACTTGTCACCCGTGCGGATCCAATGGCCTTCGATCGTTTCTTTGGTTTTTTCGTGCTTGTTCCAGTAGCAGGAGCAGACAGAGTCGCCTTTGATCAGCAGGCTGCCGACTTCGCCATCGGGAACATCGTGGCCGCTTTCATCCACAATGCGCGCTTCATAGCCCGGCATAATTTCTCCGCTCGAGCCTGGACGCACCGCTCCTGGCCGGTTGGCGATAAACATATGCAGCGCCTCAGTCGAGCCGATGGCATCGAGTATCTCCACGCCAAAGCGCTCTTTGAAGCGATGGAACAGCACCGCCGGAAGCGCTTCACCCGCAGAGACTGCGTAACGCACGGTGGAAAGATCAAAATCTGGGCCGCCTTCACGCTGGTATGTGAGCAGTGACGAGTAATTGGACGGTACAGAAAAGAAAAGCGTAGGCTTATGCTTTTCAATTACAGAGTAGATATTCGGCGGCGAGGGCGATCCCGGCCAGAGAATGCTGGTTGCGCCCACGGCGAGCGAAAAATAAAGTCCGTTGCCCAGTCCATAAGCAAAGAACAATTTTGCCACACTGAAGAAGCGATCGCTCTCTGTTATTTTTAAAATGTTTTTGGCGTATAACTCTGCGCACACCACCATGTCATGGTGCAGATGTACGCAGCCTTTGGGAAATCCGGTGCTACCGGAAGAATAGAGCCAGAACGCGGCATCATCTTTGGTGGTAATCGCGGCTTCGAGCTCGGGCGAGCTTTCATCCAGCAAGTGCTGCAGTGAAAGCGTTGACTCCTGTAACTGGCCGAAGACAACAATCGTTTTCAAATAACGCAGCTTTTCTTTGGCGATGCCTTGTATCTGCGGCAGAAGGCCTTCGCTCACAATCAGCACCTGTGCCCGGCAGTCATTCAATATGTATTCATATTCGTTGGGCTTGAGCAGGGTATTGATCGGAATCGGCACGGCGCCGATTTTGATCCCGCCAAAAAAGCAGTACGGAAACTCCGGCGTATCAAACAGCAGCAGGGCGATGCGCTCTTCCTGTCGCACTTCTAACTTTTTCAGCGCATTACCCGCACGGTTCACGCGTTCATAGAGTTGGCCATAGGTAACGCGCTCATCGCCGCATTCGTAGGCAATTTTCTGGTCGCGGCCTTCATGAATATGGCAATCAATAAAATAGGTGGCTACGTTGAAGAGGGTTGGCAGTTCGGCTGGATTCATGGGCGGCGTCCGTGCGCTACGTTGTTATTTAAATGCGGGTACAAATACGGGTACTAAGATGAGCTGCTAAAATGCGCTGCTAAAGTAAACAGCGTGGAATCAGGTGTTTGCACTGCGTTCTGCGGCCGTTTTTCAGTCCTTATTATATAACCGGAACTTACGCCTTTCCGCAGGCGTAACTACTACCACGGGGAGCAGGCGCATAATAATTCTGCCCTTCGTTAATAAACGGGTTCTTCTCGCGTCAGACAGAGAGAAGGAGCACCGTACTAAATTGCAGGCCACAATGCAAATAGCGCAAGCACACATGGCAGTACTGGCCGGAGACAGGTTCAGGCCGGGACTGGAGCAGATATTTCTGGAACACCGCGACCTGGTTTATCGGGCCGCCTATCGCGTTACCGGAAATTCGAGCGACGCAGAGGACGTTTTACAAACGGTCTTTCTGCGCCTGGTCCGGCTCGAGACATTTCCAGAGATCAGCAACCTCGCGGGTTATCTGCACCGGTCGGCAGTGAATGCTTCACTGGATTTACTGCGTGCCAAAAAAGAAACATTTTCACTGGATGAAGATCCGGACCAGACTGAGATTGTTTCCCTGGACCATGGTTCGCATTCGGCTGAATTGCGGGACTGGCTGCGCCATGCTCTGGCGCGTCTCAATCCTCGCTGGGCAGAAATGTTTGTGCTGCGTTTTATTGAGGACTATAGCAACCGTGAAATAGCCGGGATCATGAAGACCTCGCCGGCAGTGGTTGCGGTGGTGCTGCATCGTACGCGTACTCAGCTCAAGAAAGACTTTAAAGGATTGACGAAGGGAACCCGATGAACCGCCAAGAAAAAAATCCCCCCACAAATCCAGGCGATCTGCTGGACCACGCAGTCGCATCTGTACGCTCAGAAATGCCGGACCGTGAAACCATGAGTATGGCTGGTGATCGCGTGTGGCAGAGCTTGAGCCAGGAAGTTACAAACGCCCCGCAGGTTGCGTCGATCCGTGGCTGCGAAGATGTTAAGAAAATGCTCGTGCAATATCAGGGTGGCCAGCTGACTCCGGCCCGCGCGCTGTTAGTGGAATCCCATTTGCATGAGTGCGCTGCCTGCCGCAATGAAGCATCGACAGAGAAACGTGAGCGCACTATCCCCATGCCGTGGAAGCAGGAGCTTCCGCAGGTTAGAAACACAGGCTTCCGCTGGGTTGCCGTAGCTGCAGCGGTGGCTGCTCTGGCTATTACAACTTATTTTGTCCAAGGCAGATTCTTCTCTGGCCCGCAGGGTATGCGTGCACGAGTGGAATCGCTCAATGGTGTTTTGAACCGCGTAGGTTACAGCGGTGATCAGCCTCTCAAAGTCGGCGACGAAGTGACTGAAGGAGAACGTGTCCGTACCGGTGGCGGGTCACATGCGATGCTGCGCCTGCGTGATGGCTCTGTAGTTGAGATGAATGAGCGGGCTGAGTTTGGCGTTTCAATGGGCCGCAAAGATACGACCATTCAGCTCGAGCGCGGCAATATTATTATTCAAGCCGCCAAGCGCGAGACTGGCCATCTTTACGTAGCGGCACGCGATTGCCGCGTGTCGGTCACAGGCACGGTGTTTTCCGTAAACGCCGGCATGAAGGGCTCACGCGTCTCAGTGATTGAAGGCGAAGTGCGCGTGGCTGAGGCCGGAACAGAAAAAGTTCTTCATCCGGGTGATCAGCTTTCAACCAACGCCAGCCTGGGAACCGTTCCGGTAACACAGGAGATTGCCTGGAGCCAGAACCTGGACAAACATCTGGCTCTGCTGGCCGAATTTGCGCACCTGAGCCACAAACTGGAAGCAGTACAGACGCCTGGTCTGCGCTACCAGAGCCATGTGCTGCCAACGCTGCCGGCCAACACGATTGTGTTTGCCGGTATCCCTAATCTGGGTGATGCGGTGCAGCAGGCCAACATGCTTTTCCAGCAGGAACTGCAGGAGTCTGCCGTGCTGCGCGAGTGGTGGCAGCAGGCACAAGGGAAACACGATGGTCCGCAATTTGACGAGATCATCAATTATGTTCACGATCTTGGCCAGTATGTGGGAGACGAAATTGTTTTCTCCTTCGCGCATAATGGCACTACCGGCGAGCCCTTGGTGGTGGCGCAGGTGCAGCGTGACGGGCTGAAGCAGTTCATACAGCAGGAAGCGGGCAAATATGCTGGCTTGAAATCTCATGTGCGCGTGGTGGATGAGCAAGAACTTAACCAGATGTCACCGAAAGCAGCGAAGCAGCTTCTGATTCTTGTCCGGCCTGACTTTGTTGCCGCCGCAGCGGATGTAGCTACGCTCAAGCAGTTTGTTGCCGGTCTGAACCAGGGTACAGGCGGTTTTGCCGCAACGCCTTTTGGCCAGAGCATGGCAGCTAAATATAAAAGCGGAGCAGATATTCTCATTGGCGCAGATCTGGCAACCATGGCAGCCAGCCGCAAATCACACGGCGGCTTTGCCGATGCAAACCAGAAGCTTGAGCTGACCGGCTTGGCCGATGTGCAGTATTTGATTGCTGAGCGCAAAGGAAGCGGTGATCAGGTACAGAATCACGCACAGCTTACCTTCAAGAGCCAGCGGCATGGATTAGCTTCATGGCTGGCCGCGCCGGCACCTATTGGCGGACTGGATTTTGTTTCCCAGGATGCAGGAGCGGTGGCAGCGTTTGTCTCAAAGAACCCGGCGGACATGCTGGACGATCTTTTGAATATCGCCAACTCGTCGAATGCAGACGTTGCGGCAAACATGGCTCACAGTGAGTCTGAGTTAAAGATCAAATTCCATCAGGACCTGGCAGACACACTCGGCGGCGAGGTAACTGTTGCGTTGGACGGCCCGATTCTTCCGACACCATCATGGAAAATTGTGGCTGACGTAAAAGATCCGGGCCGCTTGCAGTCCACGATCCAGCAATTGATTCTGGACGCAAATGACCATTTAAAAGGCCAGAATCAGGGGGCGACGATTGATCAGGAAGCGGCCAACGGGCTGACTTTTTATACAATCCGCTCGCAGGATGCAACAAAACCGATT
>DASZMF010000384.1:0-1678 GCA_035552035.1 Candidatus Angelobacter sp. | reverse complement strand
TTCTTCCAGGGTCGTCACGCCTTCCTTCACTTTTACCAATCCGCTGCGACGCAACGTGATCATGCCCTTCTCAATCGCTTTCTTCTTCAGTTCCACGGCAGAGGCGCCAATCAGGATGAGCTCACGTATGTCATCGTCAATTTCCATGACTTCATAAAGGCCGGCGCGACCTTTGTACCCCGTGCCATTGCAGATGGAGCAGCCTTTGCCTTTGTAAACTCTCACCGTCTTGGCTTCTTCCGGTGTAAAGCCGGCGTCAATCTTGGCCTGCGGAGGCATGGGCATTTCCTCTTTGCACTCAGAGCAGATGCGCCGGATCAAGCGCTGTGCGCAGATCAGGTGAACGGCCGTCGCGACCAGGAAAGGTTCAATACCCATGTTCATCATGCGGCTGATGGTTTCCGGCGCGCCGTTCGTATGGAGCGTGGAAAGCACCAAGTGGCCGGTGAGCGCGGCTTTAATAGCGATTTCCGCCGTTTCAAAGTCTCTGATCTCACCCACCAGAATTACGTTTGGATCCTGCCGCAAAAACGCGCGCAACGACGCCGCAAAGTTCAGGCCAATGGACTCTTTCATTTGCACCTGGTTTACGCCGTGCAACTGAAACTCAACCGGATCTTCCGCCGTCATAATGTTGGTATCTGGCTTGTTCAGCAATGACACAGAAGAATAAAGAGTGTTTGTCTTGCCTGATCCCGTGGGACCAGTCACCAGCACCATGCCGTAAGGCTTCAGTACCGCGCGCTGGAACTTTTCCAGCGACTCCGGCTCAAAGCCGAGCTTGGTCATGTCGAGCCGCAGGTTTTCTTTATCCAGCAGCCGCATTACAACTTTTTCGCCCCAGAGCGTGGGCAGGCAGTTTACGCGGAAATCCAACTGTTTCTTTTTTCCGCCCATCTGCATTTTCAGCATGATGCGTCCGTCCTGCGGCAGGCGCTTTTCGCTGATGTCCATTTTCGCCATGATCTTGATGCGCGACGTAATGGCGTCTTTCAATTTCATGGGCGGCGACATAATGTGCTGCAGCACGCCGTCAATACGGAAGCGCACGCGATATTCTTTTTCATACGGCTCAATGTGGATGTCACTGGCTCCGCGCTTCACCGCGTCAGTCATAATAATGTTCACCAGTTTTACAATCGGCGCTTCGTCGGCCGACTTCTCCAGCTCATTGAGGTCCATCTCCTCTTGATCTGCCTGGAGTTCTACATCCGCCTCTTCACCCATTGAGGCCAGCAACTGGTCAACATTTTCTTCCTGGTGCGATCCGCCATAGGCTTTCTCAATCGCCTCCATAATCGCCGACTCAGACGCGACCACCGGCTCAATATTGAAGCCGGTCATAAACTTAATGTCGTCCATGGCGAAGACATTCGTTGGATCGACCATGGCAATGGTCAGTGAAGCGCCTACCCTGCTCAGCGGAAGAATCTGGTAGCGCTTGGCCGTCTCTTCAGGAATCAGCTTGACGACGGAAGAATCAATTTCAAAATATTGCAGATTGATGGCGGGCACGCCGTACTGCCGCGAGAGAAAATTCGTGACCTCTTCATCGCTCACAAATCCCAGGTGCACCAGCGTAGATCCCAGACGCGAATTCGGGCCTGAGTCGCGCTGTGCTTTCAGCGCCTTATCGAGTTGGTCCGGTGTAATGATCTTCTCTCTAACGAGAAGATCG
>DASZMF010000383.1:0-2732 GCA_035552035.1 Candidatus Angelobacter sp. | reverse complement strand
CTTTAACATGAACCAGCTGCTATGATAAAAACCTATTGAGAGGCCTACCCATGCGAGCACTCACTATCACGCTATTTATCCTCTTTGTTTCTCTTAGCAGTTTTGCGCAGGCTGCACTTTCAACCAACGTCACTTCGCTGGACTTTGGCGGTATCGCCATTGGCGGGGCACCGGTAACACCCGCAGGCCCGCAACGCAATATCGTCATTTCGAATACTGGTACGGCAGTGCTGACGGTTTCAGCTATCCAGACCACTGGGGATTTTCAGTTACCTTTGTCCCTTTTTGCTCTATTGCCTCTTCAGTTGAATCCGGGCGCGACCCAGCAGTTCCTGATCACCTTTGTTGCCACCGCAGCAGGACCGCGTTCCGGCACGCTTAGTTTTACCGACAATGCAGCCAGCAACCCAACAGTTGCTTTGACGGGAAATGGGCTGACCAATGATTTCTCCCTCTCAGTAACGGAGGTGCCTGCCACCGCCACGGTGACTGCCGGACAGCAGGCCGGTTATGTTCTCGACCTTACGAGCGGCGCCCAGTTTTCCGGCCCAGTTACATTAACCTGCACTGGACTTCCCACTGGCACAAGCTTCAATGTGCTGGCCGAAGGCCTAACTACTCAAATTAACCTTGCGCCGACTTCACTGCTGTCGTTTTCCGTTGGCATCAATACCACGGCCGCAATGGCACAAAACCGGCGTAGGCTTCCATTGTGGTATGCCTTGGGCGCAGTGCTGGGCATGGCGCTGATCTCATTCAAAACGCCGAAGCGCATCCTGCCGATGCTGGTTTTATTAGCGCTGGCTTTTACGATTGTTTCCTGCGGCAGTTCCAGCTCTGGTCCAGCCAGTGGCCCAACACCAGCCGGAACCTACAACCTGATGTTTACCGCGACGTCAGGTACAACCGTGCATACTGCGCCAGCTACGCTGGTTGTGCACTAGCCGCGCTTTTTCTTTTGCTTGTCTTTGCCAGATTTCTCTTTGCCCGGTTTTGCTTTACTGCGGTTGTCAGCGCGACGGGGTTTTTCTTCTGTGGCTATAGAAAACTGGACTTTGCGCTGGGCGTGGTCAATCCGATCCACCAGCACGCGCACTTTGTCTCCAATGGCGTAGATTTTCTTGGTCCGGCTGCCGATGATCTGGCGCGTGTTGTCATGGAAAGAGTAGTTGTCGTCGGCGAGCGAAGTAAGCGGCACCAGGCCTTCAATAAATAATTCTGTCAGTTCCACGAAGAGGCCGAACTTGGTTACGCTGACGATGAGGCCGTCAAAGTCTTCGCCCACGCGCTGCTCCATGAATTTGAGCTTCTTCCATTCCAGCAGTTCGCGCTCAGCTTCAGCGGCGGCGCGTTCGGCGTGGCTGGAGCTCTCTGCAATTTCATGCAACTCGACTTCCGAGATGGGCCCGGTGAGCGATGGCGTGGCGGCTCGGCGTCGGGCGGCTGAGCCTTTCTCTGCACGCTTGGACCACGGGGTTTGGGCTTCGTGAGATTTCTGGGCCAGGAATCTGGTGGGATGGCTTTCTCCCGGCGAGTGACTCCCCTCATGTTGGGCCGGTCCGGCTACATCTGTGCGCAGCACCCACTTCAAAATGCGATGAATAATCAGATCAGGATACCGCCGGATAGGCGAAGTGAAATGCGTATAAGTTGGCGCAGCCAGGGCGAAGTGGCCTTCATTCACTTCTGAATAGCGCGCCTGCTTGAGCGAGCGGAGCATTAAGAAAGAAAGCACGCGCTCTTCCGGCTTGCCGGCAATTTTCTGCACCAACTTCTGATACATGCGCGGCGTTACGTGGACTTCTTCCGGCAATTCCAGCGCAGGCGTTTTGCGTCCGGTGCCATAACGGTCGCGCTTGTCAGCTTTCATTTGCACGCGCTTGATGGGCAACGAGCCCACGCCGAGTGAATAGCCAAAGCCGGCGGCGATGGTTTCAAAATCATAGATGCGCTTGGCGTCCGGCTTTTCATGGATGCGATACAGGCTGGGCACGCCGCGCTGCTCCAGATGTCCGGCGACAGTCTCATTGGCGGCGAGCATAAATTCTTCAATCAGTTTGTGCGCCCAGTTGCGTTCGGACGGCGACACGCTCTTCATGAGGCCGAACTCGTCAAACTCAATGACTGCTTCCGGCAGGTCAAAATCAATGGATCCGCGCTTGACGCGTTTGCGATTGAGGATCTGCGCCAGCTCATACATGAGATCAAAGTTTTCTACCAGCGGCGCGTACTTCTTTCTGAGCGCGGCGTTTATTTCAGAAATGCCTGTTTCAGAGCTGCCTGTTTCCGAACCACCTGTGGCAGAGCCGCCTTCAATGATGCCGTTCACTTCGGTATAGGTCATGCGCTGCGCGGAGCGGATGACGCCTTCTGCTAGCTCATAAAACGCAACTTCACCATGACGGTCAATTTCCATGATGCAGGAGAGCACGAGCCTTTCAACATTTGGCCGCAGGCTGCAAATATCTGTGGAGAGTTCCAAAGGCAGCATGGGCACGGCGCGATCAGGAAAATAAACTGACGTGCCTCGCTTGCGCGCTTCTTCGTCAATGGCCGAGCCATCATCAACGTATTGCGCCACGTCGGCTATATGGACCTGAAGTTCGTAGTTGCCGTTGTCCAGGCGGCGGACGAGCACGGCGTCATCAAAGTCGCGCGCGGTTTCGCCGTCAATCGTCACGATGGGCAGATCACGGAAGTCGCGCCGATGCGTGATTTCTTTCCGGTCGATA
>DASZMF010000382.1:0-4176 GCA_035552035.1 Candidatus Angelobacter sp. | reverse complement strand
GAGAATGAACTCATTGCCACCGTGCTTAAGGGTGCGGAAATTGAAAAGCAAAGAGTGCTCAACATCGCTGAAGGCGAAAAACAGCGCGTGATTGCCGAAGCTGAAGGCCGCGCCAGCGCCACCCGCATGCAGGGTGAAGCCGAGGCGGACATCATCTTCAAAAAAGGTGAAGCTGAAGCCAAGGCCATGAACATCAAGGCCGAAGCCTATCAGGAATATAACCAGGCAGCCGTGGTGGATAAACTCATCAGCAGTCTGCCGGAAATTGTTCGCGCCATGGCCGCGCCGCTTTCCAACGTGGACAAAATCACCATTGTCTCAACCGGCAACGGTGCAACCGCAGGAGCCAGCAAAATCACCGGCGACATGGCAGAAATTGCCGCGCAGGTGCCGGCATTGTTTGAAGCGCTTTCCGGCATGAGCATGGCCGAGCTGTTCTCCAAGGTAAAGCAGATTGGTGATAAGGGTCCGAAGCCGTCACCCGAACTGCCTTCAGGCGATGGTGATGCCAAAGCCAAGGCAGCAGGCAAGTAATAAGTTGAGAAGCCGCTGGCAGGTTCGCGTGACAAGGCCTGCCGGCGCTTTTAAACACCAGAGTTTTAAAACACTGGTGTTTTAACAAGTGAATGGAAGTGACGGAGAAGCAATGAAGAAGAAAGTCTCAATCATTGGATTAATCCTGGGTGCGATGGTTGGCGTGGTTGCCGGACTGCTGGCAGGCGGATGGCTTATGTGGCTGGGTTTGGGCTTGGCGATCGGCTTATTGATTGGCTCCGCTTCAGCGCGTCGCGAGCATGGACGGCACGGCAATATCCAGGCTGGGAATTTTAGTTCGTAAAAAGTTTTACCGGCAAGAGAAGCAGAAATGATTTTGGAGGCGTTATGGCATTGTTAGAGAGAGTTTCAACTTTAATCCGCGCTAATTTGAACGACCTTATTGATAAAGCAGAGAACCCTGAAGTACTGATCAAGCAGGTGATCCTGGATATGGAAAACCAGCTGCTTCAGGTGAAGACGCAGGTGGCCATCGCGATTGCCGATCAGCACCTGCTGGATAAAAAAGAGAAAGAGAACGAAGAAAAAATTGCGGAGTGGAATCGCAAAGCCGAAATGGCCGTGGGCAAACAGCATGACGATCTGGCCCGCGCTGCCATTGAACGTTCTCTGCATTACAAGCAGATGACGGAAAGTTTCCAGCAGCAGGTGGCCGACCAGAAGCTGCAGGTGGAGACGCTGAAGAACGCGCTCAACAAGCTGACGCAGAAACTTGAAGAAGCGCGCGCCCGCAGTGAGATGTTGATATCACAGCATCGCCGTGCCCGCACGCTGGATAAAGCCGCTGACGCGCAGTCGGCTGTTTCCGGTCCGAACCACGGCGCTACGTTTGACCGCATGCGGCACAAGGTAATGCGCAAAGAAGCCATCGGCATGGCGAAGACCGATCTGTTGTCGTCTGAAGCGGCGAGTGTGGAAGATCGTTTTGCCGCCATGGAAAAAGAAGATGAGATCAGCCGCATTCTGAGCGAACTGAAAGCCAAGCGGGCGTAACGCCGGCAATCGCGCAAAGAAGAGAGTTACCGGCGTAAGCTCGACGCGTGTGAGCGGCAGCAGCTTCTCACGTACAATATTCACAGAATGAATCGGGCCATTGTCGCGATTGCTTGTTTTCTTTTTGCCATAGCTGCTCAGGCGCAAGCGGGGCCGTCCCAGCGTGAGCAGCAGTTGCTGGATCTCGTGAACCATGAGCGCGAGAAAGCCGGCCTGCAAAAGCTGGAATGGAGTGACCGTCTGGCGCAGGCGGCACTGGCACACTCGGAGTTGCTGGCCAGGAACCAGGACCTCTCGCATCAATTTCCTGGCGAGCCGCCGCTGCAGGAGCGCGTGGGCGCAACCAGCCTGCGCTTTAACTCCGTGGCGGAAAACGTGGCGGAAGCGCCGGAAGTTGAGGTGGCGCACACCGCGCTGATGCATTCGTCGGGGCATCGCGAGAATATTCTTCATCCTGACTACAACGCGATTGGCATTTCCATTGTTGCGCGCGGACATCAACTTTTTGTCACACAGGATTTTGCGCATACGCTGGTCTCTTATACTGAAAAGCAATTTCGTGAAGCCATTGTCACTGAGTTCAATCAGGCCCGGCGTTCTAAAAGACTGCATGAGGTGGATGTTGTGGTTGATGCGCGGCTCAGAAAGTCTGCCTGCGCGCAAAACATGAATACTGAACAAATGATTCAAGGGCTGCCCGACGCAGTTGGACTGGTTGTATTTTCACTCTCCCAGCCGGGCACGCTGCCCGGCGATCTACGCAAGATGGTGGCTGACCGCACCGTGCAGCGCATGAATATTGGCGTGTGTCTGCAAACCGGCGGCGCCATTGGATTCTCAAAATACTGGGTGGTCACGGCATTCTTTCATTAAAGCGGCAAGCCCATGATTGCACGCTGCGAAAATCGGTTTTCAACGTCTAATGGCTAGATGAAACTACTTTTCATTTTTCTGGCTGCGCTACTCGCAGTCTCCCGCTGCCCTGCGCAGGCGCAGCCCGCATGGTCTGAGGCTGAGAAGCAGATATTCACCCAGCTCAACCAGGCACGACTGGAAAACAACTTGCCCGCGCTGGAATGGAACGATCAGGCAGCCAAAGCAGCGCGCCTGCATACTCAGGCCTTGCTGGAAAACGGAAAGCTATCGCACCAGTTTCCTGCCGAGCCATCTGTTCCCGAACGCATTGGCGTCACCGGCGTGCGGTTTACCTTCTCTGCGGAGAACGTGGCCCGCACCGAATATCTTGAAGATGTTCATCCCGCGCTCATGAATTCTCCCGGACATCGCGCCAACATTCTCAACCCAAAATACAACGCTGTGGGCATTGGCGTGGGTGGAGAAGGCCGGCAAAATCTACGTCACACAGGATTTCATCTTTCTCATTGCTACTTACTCCGAAGAGCAATTCGCCCAGGCCTTTGCTGAAGCGTTTAATCAGACCCGAAAAAGCAAGGGCGTTAAAAAATTGAATGCTCAGACTGACAAGTTCCTGCACGCCGCCGCCTGTGCCACCAGCGGCGATTCCAACAATCTTCCGGGTCTCGGCTCTGATGTTCGTTCCGTGGTGGTGTTTTCTTCTTCAGAGCCGCATCAGCTGCCTGCGGAGTTAATGGGCCGCGCCACCGATCCTCTTTTTCACCACATGAATTTTGGCGTCTGCTTCCGTCCGGACCATGAACATGGATACGCTAATTTCTGGGTGGTCGCCACGTTCGCCAACTGACCCGCTGCGTTACTGTTCTTCCACTTCACTGCTCTTCCACTTCTTCCTGCAGCGCCAGCAGCACTTCGTCTTCCACGTTCCAGTTTTTCAGCACCTTCATGGCGATGCTCACACTGAAGCCGGCGCGCATCAGGCTGCGAAAGATCCGCGCAGTTTCTTTTTCATTTTTCGGTTCATTCAGGCGTTTGCGTTTCAAGAACGCCCGCGCCTGCTCTTCTTCGTTGACTGTGGAATAAGCCTCGTCAATCGCTTTCTCAATCACATCCGCATGGACGCCCCGGGTCTTCAGCTCAGTGATAACCCGGCGCGGCCCAAACTTGTCATTGTCCCGGCGCGAACTTGAATAGGCCGCAGCGTAACTCGTGTCGTTCAGGTATTTCTGTTCTTTCAGCCGCAGGATCACCATCTCCACCAGCAGCACGCCCATCTCGCCTTCCGGCACGCGCGGCCGCATCAGCCGCTTCAGCTCGGCCACCGTCCGCATTTTGCGCCCAAGCGCGCGCACGGCGTACTCATAGAGCGTCTCTTCGTCGTAGGTAATTTTGGGGCGTTTGAAAGCCATAGCAAAAAGATAGCAAAAGGATAGCAAAAGAACCGCACTCGCGAATACACAAACTCCAGATTGCCAAAATCGCCGAAAATGCCAAAATTGGTAATTGAAACCCGGAAACAGCCATCGGTATTGCCAACCTTCGGACTTTGACTTACCGGGCTTTTGGATTTCAGCTATCACGCACCGTAGCCTAATCCCCCTCCTGTTCCCATTTCAGACTGGCGCAGCCCCCAGCCCCTTTGTGTTCCTTCGTGTCCTCCCATGAATAATGTCTACTCAAAAGTTGTTTTGGCTGGGTTTAGGCAGCCAGGGTGAAGCTAGGGAAGTCTTCGAAGATCCACTGGTTTTTCAG
>DASZMF010000381.1:0-1617 GCA_035552035.1 Candidatus Angelobacter sp. | reverse complement strand
CGAAGAGCAAAAGTAACCAATTTGTGCCGTCACCAGTGGCGGCACAATAAGATTCTTCCGCACCGCACAAGTAAAATTCTCCGCACCCCCACCCTTGGCTCCACGCCCTTTTTTGCATCTATTGAGAGAGAACGCTTTCTTAGAGAGAGCGCTGGCGATGACTCTGCCTGGAGGATGCCCATGAAATCCGAGCCCATCAAAGAAGTTTTTAACGAACTATTTTCCCATCTGGAACGGCTGGAGACGCAGAGTGAGGCCATTCTGCAATTCCTGAAAGAAAAGAAGCGCGTGACTGACAAGCAGCTGGCTCCCTATCTGGAACAGGCCGGCAATGCCAGCAATGTGCGCTGGCGCGCCGCGCGGATAAGAATCGAACATCTGCTGGCGAATGCCGAAGAGGAGAAGGAAACCAAGCTGGGCAAGAAGCCTGAGATCGCCGCGGCTGAGACTGCGAAACCAGAAACGGCGAAACCAGAAGCAGCCAAAACAGAAGCAGCTACAGGCGAGACGGCAAATAACGCGCAGGCTGCGCCTGCGGAAAACGGGCAGCCGGAAAACCAAAAGCAGGAAGTCCAAAAGAAAGAAGCTCAAACAAAAGACAAGGCCGATAAAAAAGTGCAGCCCGAAACAAGCGCTGAATTGGCTGACAAGAAACCTCCGTCAGCCGATAACAAACAAGTTGCTCCGCAAGCGCAACAACCTTCACCAAAAGACGGCAAGCCTGAGCAGCCAAAAGAATCCAGCCATCCCACGGAGATGACCGAGTCTTTAGCGCAGAGCAAAGGCGCTGAGCCGCCGGCAGAGTTAGCGGCGGAGAAGAAATCCGGAGATAAAGAAGCGGCTTAGAGAATTCACGGCGGCTACTGAGCGCTGCTGCCGACGCAACTTTTGTCTAGTCTGCACAAAACCCGTTATATATGCGGCCGCGCTACCCGCCCTTCGCAAAAAACGCGAAGGACAGGGCACCCGCTGTGTTGGTAATGCCGGCGGAATCAAAAAGCCGCTTCGCTCACGCCCGCAATTCGCCTCAAGTTAAAGACTTCCTGTGGGGACACGCCCGGAGAAGTATTCACGACGTTGGGAAAGGTTACCCGTTGCTGTCTCCCTCGGGAGGCCTTATTTCGTGGCTGTCTCCGGAGCCGGATAGAAAAGAAGCTCGCGCACCTCGCCCACCACATCGCAGGCGATGGCAGCCCTCTTCGCCCAGGCCAGCGCCTCGTTAATATCAGCGCACTCCAGTATCCAAAAGCCGCCCATGTGCTCCTTGGTCTCCATGTACGGCCCGTCGGTGACAAGCACCGTGCCGTCGGGCTGGGACCGGAGCGTCTTGGCGCTGGCCACCGGGGCAATGCCGCAGGCGAACTTTCTCACGCCGGAGGCAATTAATTCGCGGTTGAGCGCGTGGATCTCCTCGATCATCGCTTCGGTTACGGTGGACGGGTCAAAGTTGTCGGGAAGGTAGTTAGCAACCAGATATTGTGGCATGATTTCTCCTTTTTCCTGTGAAGGTCTGCTTCTTTAGTCTTTGGGCGGGCCGGTTGCCCTGCCTTCAATGTATAGACGAATGACCTGGCTGGAATCGACAGATCGTACAAAGAAATTTTACTTCTTTCGCGC
>DASZMF010000380.1:0-1862 GCA_035552035.1 Candidatus Angelobacter sp. | reverse complement strand
ACCCGGAGCTCTGCCGGACACATTGACCAGAACCACGGGCAGACCGCGCTCACGGAACGCACGCGCCAGTCGCGCCGAGCGCTCAACGATCTCTCCAGATGGATGAACCGTCGGGATGCCGACAATACCTTTTTGCAGATCAATCACAATCAGTGCAGCCGTAGTATCCAGTTGAGTAAGAGGCATGATTTTTCTTTCCAATAAAATTACACAAATTTTAGATAGCTAATTACTGCGCTTGCTTCCTGGCAAATATCAGGCTCGACATAATGCTGATAAAAACAATGCCCATGAAGAAAACGGCGAGCGTCAATGTGTTTCCGCTCGAAACCCTGCCCACTTGAAACAGAAAATAACCGGCAACCATGTTCAGCAGCGCCCAGACCACATTCACCGTGGGCGAGGACAAGCCTTTTCCAGGAGGCTTAGCAAACGGCGTGGGGAAACGGTCGCCGCAGATGCCATACACAAAATGCGGCACAGCATTGGCGAGAAACATCCCGGCAAAGAAACAAGCGATGTAGTTGTACCAGACCATTCTGTTTTTTTCCTTTCAGCACTGCTCAAGATCAAATTTATTTAACTGATTCTTCCAGATCGGCAACCAGGTGCACGCCCGGCGCTGGCGGCGGTTCTGTTTCCACGATTGCTTCTTGAACTCTCGGATGCATGGCGGCTTTCACCTTCGGCAGCTCAAGCGTGAACCAGATAGAACCAGCCACGCAAAATGCGCCAGTCACCATGACCGTGTATGAAGCGCCTATGAGGTGGGCCAGCATGCCAGCCATCAGGCTCCCGAATGGCGCAGCGCCGAAAAAGGCCATGGTGTAATAGCTCATCACGCGGGCGCGTTTATCTTCCGTTACCAGTGACTGGATAATCGTGTTGCTCACTGACGCGCCCTGCATCAAGCCAAAGCCAATGAAAATCATCGATATCAGCGACAGCCACAACGTGTGCGAGAGGCCAAAAAGAATCAGCGCTGTTCCCAGCATTGCTGAAGCGATCTGCAACATGCGGGACAATCCAGCCACCGACTTGCGGACGGCCAGCGAAAGCCCCGAGATAAGCGCGCCAACTCCTGAAGCCGCCGTGAGCCAGCCCAGCGTGTGAGCGCCGCCGTGCAACACCTGTCCGGCAAAAACCGGCAGCAGCACGGAGTAGGAATAGCCCATGAGGCTGAGCA
Source organism: Candidatus Angelobacter sp. (assembly GCA_035552035.1). Taxonomy (GTDB): domain Bacteria; phylum Acidobacteriota; class Terriglobia; order Terriglobales; family Acidobacteriaceae; genus Angelobacter. Next base: position 676 of record DASZMF010000380.1, on the reverse strand, counting down.
GCGCAAAGAGCAGAAGAATAGTGCGGATGGGACGAAAATTACGGACATAATCCCAGCCTTCACGCATCTGTTCCAGCATGCTGGCCTTGGTGCGAATTATGTCAAGCGGCTTGAGCCGCATCATCAGCAGTGATGCGATCACCGCAAAATAGCTGACGCCATCAATCAGGAAGCACCAGCCTTCTCCCACCGCGGCAATCAGCATGCCAGCGATGGCCGGCCCAATCAGTCGGGCTCCATTTGCCATGGAAGAATTGATCGCAATAGCGTTGCTGAGATCTTCACGGTCCTCAACCATCTGCACGAGAAAAGACTGCCGGCCCGGCATGTCAAATGCATTGATCAAACCCTGCATCGCCGTGAGCGCAATAATTTCCCAAAGGTTGATGACATGCATGAGCGTGAGCACAGCCAGAGCGAGTGACTGCACGGCACCAGCGGCTTGTGTCCATACCAGCAGCTTGCGGCGATTCAAGCGCTCAACCCACACGCCGGCAAATGGTCCCAGAGCAAAAGAAACAAACTGCCCGGCAAAGCTGACAATACCCAGCAATAGCACCGAATGAGTCAGCCGATACACCAGCCAGCTTGTGGCCACCCGCGTCATCCACGTGCCGATCACGGAGATGCTCTGGCCAAAGAAATAAAGCTGGAAGTTACGGTGCAGCAGCGCACG
>DASZMF010000379.1:0-9234 GCA_035552035.1 Candidatus Angelobacter sp. | reverse complement strand
TACCGCGGATTTACTCGGATGATCGCGGATCAGGAAAGAGCTAGAACCTACCACTGAGATACGGAGGCACGGAGAAAACAATCTGGCCGCGAATTCCGCGAATGGCGCGAATTAGCTCGGATTCGCGTTTTGGGTTGATTCGCGGCTAGATCCTAGATCATTTTCGTGGCAATAGAGATCCCTCGCTCCGACCACCCCAACACGCGAAAATCACGCGCGCCGGGGACCCCGGTGCTTCGGGATTTCAGATAGATTGACCTGCCGTGCTGTGCCGCTTACGATAGCTGGTACCGATCCTGCCATGGCAAAATCAATCTTTTATGATCCAGAACGGAAGCGATGGGGCCGCTTGCGCGTCCTGTTTAGCGTGCTGGGCGCGGTCATCAGCGCGCTGGTGCTGTTTTTCATCGTCACCGTTTTTGTGCAGGCCGATCCGCTGCCGCACGTGCTTATGCCGGAGCAGAAACGCAATCTGCGCGCGATAAAAGAAATTGAGCATCGCCACCGGACGAAGGCAAAAAATACCCATCGCAAGACCACAGCGCCACCGTCAGCGGTTGTGCTGAACAAGGATGAAGGTATCCGCGCGGCCTATTACGTTACGTGGGACGCCGCCAGCTTTGTTTCATTAAAGGAATATTATCCGCAGATCGATCTGCTCTTTCCGGAATGGCTGCACATGCTCACGCCAGACGGACACTTGCAGGGCTTTGACTACCTGACACATCCGTTTACCGTGATTGAAAACGGCAGCGTGCACTCCACTGACGATCGCGTGATGCCTTTTCTGCGCTCTGAAAAGTCAGACATGGAAGTTTTTCCGCTGGTCAATAATTTTGATCCGGTACGCAAAGAGTGGCAGGGCAGCATTGGCGCGTTCCTGGATAATCCGGATGCGCGGCAGACTTTCCGCACGCAGCTTCTACTTTTCCTGAAGAGCGACAATTTCAAGGGCGCTTCCCTGGACTTTGAAGAGATTCCGCTGAAGTCGCAACCTGGCTTTCTTGCGCTGATACAAGAGCTGGGGCAAGACCTACATGCACGCGGCATGCGGCTCTATGTGAACGTGCCGGTTTCAGATAAAGACTATAACTATGCGGCGCTGGCGGCCGCCTCTGACGGTCTGGTAATCATGAATTATGACCAGCATCAGGTCACCAGCCAGCCTGGGCCGGTAGCGGCGCAAGACTGGTTTACCGCCAATCTCAAAGACGCAATCAAAGATATTCCCAAGACCAAGATCATCTGCGCCATTGGTAGTTATGGCTATGACTGGGCAACTTCATCCAAGACAAAACGCGTTGTGAACGTGGACACGAACAACGTTCAGGAATCATGGCTGCACGCGACGGAATCTGGTTCAGATATTGATCTTGATCCGGATTCGCTCAATCCTCATTTTGGTTATGAGGAAGAGAATGGCGTAAAGCACGAGGTGTGGTATCTGGATGCCGTGACGGCGCTCAACCAGATGCGCGCGGCGCGTGAAGAGGGCATCCGCACTTTTGCGCTGTGGCGGCTGGGATCAGAAGACCGGTCTTTGTGGAAGATCTGGGACAATCCCAACGACGCGAATGCTGAAGAGAAGATCAAGGTTGTGCCTTCCGGTGAAGATGTTGACCGCGAAGGCAATGGCGAAATTCTTATCATTCAGCGCCAGCCCAGTCCGGGCGAGCGCACGGTTACCGTGGACCCCGACACAAAATTTATTACCGCGGAAAAAATGACGGTGCTGCCGCAGCCCTACCAGATAAGGGAATATGGCTGGAAAGAAAAAGAAGTCGCGCTTACGTTTGACGATGGGCCTGATCCCAGCAACACGCCCAAGATTCTCGACATCCTGAAGGAAGAGAATGCTACGGCAACTTTTTTCCTCATCGGGTTGCAGACGCAGAAATTTCCGGGTCTGGCGAAGCGCATTTACGACGAAGGCAATGATATTGGCAATCACACCTTCACGCATCCGGACATCAGCGACGTTTCGCAGTGGTACATGAAGCGCGTGGAACTGCAGCTGACGGAAAAACTTTTTGCCAGCAAGATGGGCGTGAAGCCGCTGTATTTCCGTCCGCCGTATTCCATTGACCAGGAGCCGGACGTGGCCGACCAGGTGCGGCCACTGGAAATGGTGCAGCGCGAAGGCTACATAACCGTGGGCTCCAAGATTGATCCCAACGACTGGAAAAAAGGCCAGACGACTGAAGAAATTGTACGAGAGGTATTTGACCAGACGCAGAGTGAGGCCACCAAAGGCTGTGAACTGCGCGCGCCGCTTTACTGCGGCAATATTATTCTGCTGCACGATGGCGGCGGTGATCGCAGCGCCACGGTGAGAGCGCTGCCGCAGATTATTGAAGGCCTGCGGGAGCGCGGCTTCAAGATTGTTCCGGTGGAAGAGCTGCTGGGCAAGACGCGGGCGGACGTGATGCCGCGTTTGTCGCCCAATGAAGTGATGAGCGCGCGGCTGGATGGTTACGTTTTCATCCTGGGGCAGTGGCTGGCGCAGTTTATTGTGTTTGTGTTTTTTATTGGTGACGTGCTCATGAGCGCGCGGCTGCTAGGTGTAGGGGCGCTGGCTACATTTGATCGTCTGCGCAAACAAGCGCCGGTGGGCGGCCCGGATTTCAAGCCGGCCGTGACCATTATTATTCCCGCTTATAACGAAGAGAAAGTGATTGCGAATACGGTGCGCTCGGCGCTGGCCTCGGATTATCCGAATTTGCATACGATTGTGGTGGATGATGGATCCAAAGACGCCACCTCTGCGGTGGTGCGGGAGACGTTTGCCAAAGAAATTGCAGACGGCCGCGTGCTGCTGCTGACCAAGCCGAACGCCGGCAAAGCCGAGGCCCTGAACCACGCGCTGAAATTTACCAAAGATGAAATCTACGTGGGCATCGACGCCGATACGGTGATTGCTCCCAACGCGGTTTCAATTCTGGTGCCGCATTTTGCCGATGCCACGGTGGCCGCGGTTGCGGGCAATGCCAAGGTGGGAAATCGCGTGAACCTGTGGACGCGCTGGCAGGCTCTGGAATATATCACCAGCCAGAATTTTGAGCGTCGCGCGCTGAACGTGTTTGGCGCAGTGAGCGTGGTGCCCGGAGCGATTGGAGCCTGGCGCGTAACAGCCGTTCGCCAGGCCGGCGGCTATCACACTGATACGGTGGCCGAGGACGCGGACCTGACCATGTCATTGCTGGAAAATAACTGGCGCGTGGTGAATGAAGACCGTGCGCTGGCCTTTACGGAAGCGCCCACCACAGCCAATGGCCTGATGCGCCAGCGGTTTCGCTGGTCGTTTGGAATTCTGCAGGCGGTGTGGAAACACGGCGCGGCCATTCGCAAACGGAGCCGCCTGGGCTGGATCGCGCTGCCCAATATTATTATTTTCCAGATCATGCTGCCGCTGGTGTCACCGTTTATCGACATCATGTTTTTGTTTGGCATTCTGGAATACATTGCGTCCAGGTATTTCCATCCGGAAAGCACGGACCCCAGCAGCATTGAGCGGCTGGCATTTTATTTTGTGATTTTCCTGGCGATCGATTTTGTGGCGTCAGCCCTGGCGTTTCTGCTGGAGCGCCGCGTGGAAGGCACAGGTGAAGACGCGCAGCTGCTACTGCATCTATGGCTCCAGCGATTCTCTTACCGTCAGCTTTTCTCCGCAGTGCTGGCCAAAACCGTGAAGCGCGCGATTGATGGCAAGCCTTTTGCGTGGGACAAGTTGGAGCGCACTGCGGCGGTTACCAAGGGGAGAGCTTAGTTTAGTAGTTGAAAAGACCTAATCTTCACCACGGAGACACGGAGGCACGGAGAAAACTGAGGCGTTCCGATGTCGTGATCAGTGCAGATCTGTACGTTTCGGGATAAAAACGCAAGGTCCCTCACCCCTACTTCCCACCCCATCACGCGAAGAGCGCGCGTGTTGGGGACCCCGGCTTCGCGCGCTTAAGACAACGCGCGCTGGCTTAACCGTCGTGGGGATGAAGAGATTGTGGATGGGGATTGTAGTGTTCAGGACAAAAAAGAGACGTAGCAGTGCTACGTCTCTACGGCGTAATTTTTCGTTCGCGATGACTCTACGTTGACGTAATCTTTTTGCGGTGAATCTACGTTACTTTTTAAAGCTGCCTAATTCCCTGAAGTCATCGGCTTAATGATGTCATCCAGAATGTTTGGCTGACCGTCTTCACGCACTAAATGCGGATAGCGTTCGCCTTCGTGGTAATTCACTGGATACGTGTTGTAGTATTCGCCATTTTCCGCGAGCAGGGCCAGCGGTTGCTGATTGTGAACACCGGCGCGCATGGCTGCACGAATATTGTCTTTGGACCATTTGCGTCCGTTGACGGCGATCAATTTCATTCCTGGCCCGAGGCCCGCGGCGTAGGCGGGAGAGCCGGGAATTACGTCACGCACGTCGCCGTCTTTGCTGGCGATTAAGCCCAGAGAAAAACTCAGGTCAAGAGTGCCGCCGCTTTTTTCGCGGGCGTCCATGGTGGTGTTTTTTTGTTCGGTGTAAACCAGCTTCCATCCGCCGTTGGTGATGCCGCCCATGGGTGCGTGTGCGGACTTTGAGTCGAGGCGTTCGCGCAGCAGCCTGGCCCAGTCACTGGGAACGATTTTGTTGAGTGCATCGACAACATCTTCAAACTTGTACGGAACAACCATGGGCGGACCGCTCTGTCCGCCGTGAAAAAGATGGCAGAAATCGTTTAATGATTTTTGCCCGTTGGTTTTCTGGCGGATCAGCGAGTCGACTTCAAGCCAGATCAAATAACCTTCAGGATAGTAGTCAGCGGTGCGACGCCAGTTGGTCCATTCGGGCGGCGCGGCGAACAGGCTTTGCACGCTGGTGGCGGTGTCTTGCAGCGGACGCCAGGTGCGTCCGGCGCGATGGTCGAGCATGGCGGCGGTGTAGGCCAGATTTTCACGGAATTGCTCTGGCGTGCGGAAGCCGGTGCGCGCGGCGAGGATGTTGCCGTAATAATCGGTGAGCCCTTCATAGACCCAGAGCAGATCGCCGTGCATTGGCTCCTGATAGCTGGGCGTGGCGAGGCCGGCGGGGCGGCGATACTTGCCGTTCCATGAGTGAAAGAATTCATGCGGCAGCAGGTCAGCTTCAAGATCATGCGCGCTGGGATTGCTGAACATATCTTCGGCCGCGCCGTTGTCACTGGATTCATGGTGTTCGAGCCCGTGATGCGCCGTCTGGTCACTCAGCGTGAGAAGGAAATGATATTTGCCGTAATGGCGCGCGCCAAACATCCTGCCAGTTTCTGCAACCAGCTGCTTTGCGCTGGCAAGGTCTTTGTCAGTGATCTGGATTGCTTCTTCACTCTCGCCCACCATGTCAATGACGTGTGTTACTGGTTCACCCGGAGGATTGATCTGTACCTGGCGATAGTAAGCGCCGGCGATGAGCGGAGAATCGACCAGCATGGTGAGTGAGACGGTTTCAAATTCCACCGAGCTGCCGCTTTGCTGTTTGGGTGTGAGCGCGGTGCCGAACTTCCATCCTTCAGGCAGTCGCAGCGAGGCAGAAACCTGCACGGCACTGGAGGCCATCCCCTGGGGATACAGCACCACCTGGTTCCACAGCAGGTCAAGAACTTTGCTGGAGGCGAGAGAGCTTTTTCCGTTGTACGTGAGCAGGTCATACGAGGCCTGCAATTCAGTTACGCCCGCGGGAATCTGCAGGTGGAAGGAATACATATCTTCGAGATCGCGCTGCCATTCCAGTTCTTTGCCGGCGGCCTTGAAGTGAAGGCCGGTAAAATTCTGGATGGGGCCGGTAGGCCGATGGTTTCCGGGGAGCCACTTGGGATAGACAATGGTGATGGCCCCAGTCGCCACGGGAATGGTGAGCGTGGCGTGCAGGATGTTGCGCGGCGCGTCCGTGGCGTCAACGCTGAGGTGCTCGATTCCTGAGGGGCCTGAGGCGGCGCTGGTTTGCGCGAAAGCCGTTAAGCTGCAAACCATGAAGCTGGAGAGAAAAAATGCCGCTGCGAGTAGGTAGCGATTGCTGATCATTCAGTAACTCCTGTCAAAATAGAAAGACAGCTGGAATAATGGAGCGGAAAACCAGTTATGGTACCTTTTTGCAGAGGCGCTTGGCGAGGCAAATTCACGCGCATATATTTTTATCTTTAAGGATGGATGGATGAAAGACCGTTTCTCCCGCATGGTTTTTATGGTTGCCGGCATCTATGGTATTGGCGTGCTGGCTCCCGGATTTTTTACGGAAAAGATATTGGCGGAAAAAATACCGCCGGCGGTGACGCATCCGGAATTTTATTATGGATTTTTTGGCGTTGGTTTGGCGTGGCAGGTGGCTTTTCTGATTATTGCGGTTGATCCGCAGCGCTTTCGTCCGATGATTCCGGCGGCCATCCTGGAGAAGTTCATCTATGTGGTGGCGTGCGCTGTGCTGCTGCTGCGGGGACGCATTCCGGCCGTGGCGGCCATTGGCAGTGTGGGAGATTTGATTCTTGGCACGCTTTTTACCATTGCTTATTTCCGGCTCAAGCCGGCGGTGGCGGCCAGCTAGCAGTTAAGGAGAATATTTTGCCTACACACATTGAACAACCCACGCGCATACAATCCGCGGGCAACATGCCCAAGCTGATTGATGAATTTATTGGCCACGTAAATTCTCCGGGCGCCGGAAAAGTTGCGAGCAAGAAGGAGCCGCGGGTAAGCGTGGCGCATATGCGGAGTCCCGCGGGATGGCAGGAGCCGGGGCAGACGCCGGAGTTTGAGGAATACACGATTGTGCTGCGCGGACGGCTGCGCGTGAATTACAAAGACGGCGCGTTTGATGTGACGGTGGGGCAGGCGGTGATTGCGCATCCGGGAGAGTGGATTCAGTATTCAACGCCGGATGAAGCGACCGAGTACATTGCGATCTGTTTGCCGGCGTTTTCTCCGGGGACGGTACATCGCGATGAGTAGTGGCCGGGGCTAAAGCCCCATTTTGTAATTTCTTACGCGGCCCTAAAGGGCCGCTCTTCCACCGTCGCGCTTCGCGCACACCATTGTGCTTCCGCGCACAGTTGTGCTTCCGCGCATCGTTGCGCTTTGCGCAAGAAAATATTCGCAAAAATATTGCTGGTGAAGCACAAGGTCCAGGCGATTTCCTGCGCGCTACGATTCGGAAAATAGATACAGCAAAAAGGAAGGCGACCCTTGCGGGCCGCCTTTGTTCATTCAACTCTGTTTATTCAACTATCTTTTCATTCCACTCACTGTTCATTTTCATTCCACTAATTTCATTCCACTAATTCATTCCACTATAACTTTTCATTCGAATTTCCGAATTAGAGTTTAGGAGATTGGAGCGATTAGTGTTTAGGAGCTGGAGCGCTGGTGTCAGTCTTCGGGGTGGACATATCTGAGCTGCCGCCGGAAACTTTCAGGTGGTTCTTTACTTTCAGGCCGCCTGAGTTTTCAGTAGCAATGCGCTCGGCTGCGTCTTTTGCGTCTTTGGAAGCAACGGTTCCGGTCAGTTCAACTGATTTACCAGCGGTGACATTCACGGTCACGTTGGAATTTGCCAGGCTTGGGTCCTTCTGGATTGCTGACTGAATGTTGGACTGTGCGTCGCCAGAGGCTGCGGGAGCGGCGGATTGAGATGCGTCACTCTGTGGCAGTTTGGAGCTGTCAGTGGGTTTCTGATCTGTGCTTGGCATGGTCTCAGGCGCGTTCGCCGGATTCTTGCCCTGGTCTGGAGTTACGGCAGGGGTCTGGTCCGTGCTGGATGGCTGAGACGCTGCCGGTGAAGACGATGGTGCTGTGCTCTGAGGCATTGTGCCTTGCGCTACGGCAAAACCGCTGCCCAGAACCACGATCAATGCAAGCTTATTGAAATTTTTCATGTGTATCCTCCGTTTATTTGAATCAGATTTCGTTGGTTTAAGCCCCTCGGCAACAGATACGCGTACCAAGGTTTGAGCCGACGAAGCTCGCGTAATCGGGGCCGCTACAAGCGCTACAGAGGATTAGATGCCCCTCTTAATCGGAGGTTGGCCCTGCAGGGGAGAAATCGAGAGCTGCTGGATTTTTCTATGCGCGATTTTTTTAGTACTAAGGTCTTTCAGCAGCTCTCTTATTTTTATTGCAACGGATGATGCGATCAACAAACAGTGGGAATAGATCGATGAGAATCTATCTATGAAATCTATTTCGGCGCCATGCGGATTGCGCCGTCGAGGCGGATGGTTTCGCCGTTCAACATATTGTTTTCAAAAATGTGTTGGACCAGCGCGGCGAACTCCGGTGGTCTGCCGAGTCGAACGGGGAATGGCACCTGCTGGGCGAGCGAAGCCTGCGCGGCTTCTGGGAGTCCGGCGAGCAGCGGAGTATGAAAAATGCCGGGCGCGATGGTGCAGACGCGGATGCCTGAACGCGCGAGTTCACGCGCGAGTGGCAAGGTCATGCCGACGATGCCGCCTTTTGACGCTGAATAAGCTACCTGGCCGATCTGGCCTTCATAGGCTGCAACCGAAGCAGTGGTGACGATGACACCGCGCCCGCCGTCTTCGTCCGGCTGGTTGGCGCTCATGGCGTTGGCCGCGTGGCGAATGGCGTCAAAGGTGCCGATGAGGTTGATCTGGATGGTGCGCACGAACTTTTCCATGTCATGCATGCCATTCTTGCCCAGAAGTTTTTCCGCAATGCCGATGCCGGCAGTGGTGACGAGAAAATGTAGGCCGCCCATTTGCTTGACGGCGGCTTCAACGTTGGCTTGCACCTGAGCGGCGTTGGTGACGTCAGTCTTTAGGAATTGGGCGTTGGCTCCAAGCTCGGCGGCGAGAGCGTTGCCGGTTTTATCGTTGATATCGAGGATGGTTACTTTTGCGCCCTGCGCCACCAGCATGCGGACTGTGGCTTCGCCTAGCCCTGATGCGCCGCCGGTAACTAGAGCGCCTTTGCCTTGAATGTTCATGAACCCTCTTTTTTTGCTAGCCGGAATATTTTAGCTGCGAATCTTTTAGCCGCGAATTAACGCGAATGAACACGAATTGAATTTGAAGACGTGTTGGTTTGCGGCAGGTCATTTATTTGACTTGCTGCATCTCGGGGGCTAAAGCCCAAGTTTTGCAGGCCTTGGCCGCAGGCATAAATGCCTGCTCCACCCTCTTACCGCCGGTCATCAATTTAATCAGTCATCAATTTAATCGGTAGTCAACCTAGCTTCAGCCATCAGCCGGATTCGTTTGCCGCAGAATT
>DASZMF010000378.1:0-2428 GCA_035552035.1 Candidatus Angelobacter sp. | reverse complement strand
ACAAGAAAACAGATAATCTTCTTTATTGCTTTAGGGGGCTTTATCGTTTCATTCCTGCTCCCTGCCATACGTATACCAAGCTTTGACCTTAATCTCCCGGGCTATGTCTGTGCATGGAGTGCACTCATTGCTTCGTGGGACAAAGAGGGTGCAAAGGAACTGGTCTCAAAGTCAGGAGCGTATTTTGCGGTCTTGTGCAGTGGATTGATTAATCCGCTCTTTCTGGCCGCAATTGTGATGTTGCGGGGAAAGAAGACGGAAAGATTTGGCAAGAGTTTACGAATTGCTGTTCTGTGTTTGCTTCCCGCCTGCTGGCTTTATTTCTGGGTTCAAAAAATGTATCCCCATGTCGGGTATTTTCTATGGGTTGCTGCCATAATCGTGGCGCTGTACTCGAGTTCACCGCGAAGAGATCGTTTCACTAAGCTTGCTGAAGTTGAGCCTAAAAAGTCGGGCCCAGAAAAGCCGCAAGAGCTTCCGCTCACGCAACTTTCCTGGACCACAGAATAGTTAAAAGGTATGTCTGACTACCGCACTGTCACCCGCACGTTCGCGGGCGGATTCTCAGCTGGCGGAGTGGTGCTTCCGCCGACGAAGAATTCATAAGCGCCCATATCAAACGCTGTGCCCTGCGGACGAGGAGTGCCGTCTTTGTCTCTGGGAGTGGTTCCCAGGTTCGACGTGAATGTGTTATTGGACAGCATGGTTACGCCGGCGTCTTTGGCCGGGCTGGTGCTGGTTAGGTGAAAGTCAGCGCCTGTGCGATTTGCGAGGAGTGGATCGACGTTCAGGTTATTCGTGGTCCGGGTGGGAGCCGCGCCGATGCCGAACCAGAGATTGTGGTCGCCGGTGATCTGCGCGGTTACGCCATCGATATAAATCTCTCCGGCGTTCTGGTACGCCACGTTGTTGCGCAGATTCATGATCAGCGTGGTTGACGCTCCGCTGGCTACACCGAACGCTCCGCGCGATCCCTGCGCATTCGACGAGTTGTTGGCCGCACAGTCAGAGAGGGTGTTATTAAACACCTGCACGGTCCCGCCGCCGGCTGCGCCGTTATTCGTGATGTTAGCGAGATAGATGCAGGAAAAGCTTGCGCCGAGCTGAAGCGGGTCCATGCGTCCGACGTTGTAAACCACGTTGTTGTAGGCCTCAACGGTGCCTTTGGAAGGATCGACGGTGGCGAAGTTGATGCCGTTGCAATTGTCGCCGTGGATCAGATTGTCATGCACGTGAAGGTCGAATTGATTGAAGCCGGTGGTGTCGCCTGCGCCGCAGGTGGGGCTGCACAAGGGCGATGAATGGAACTGCAGGGCGCGGCAGGTAAAATTATCGTGAATGTGGTTCCAACCCACGTCAATGTGGTTGGAGTCTGTGCTGAAATAGACCGCGTGATAAAACTTGGATGAAGTGGGATTGATACCGGCATTGTGTACTTCATTGCCGTAAAACTTCACTTGGTTGCCATCACTCATTTCAAAACAGCCTACTTCGGCGTCAGCACCGGGACACTGCATTTCATTTCCGATAATCCGCCAGCCGGTGCCGCCTACATCCATGGCCTGCGTTCCTCCGACGATGTGCAGTTGCGAAAACACCCAGTAGTCTTCATGGGTGCCGATATTTGGTGTGCGGATTCCGTAAGCCAGTCCGCCGGCAACGCCAACTGTGACCGTGGCGTTGGGATAGGCAACTAGAGCCTTTGGGGCAGTGGCAGTGCCGGAGTTGCTGGCGCCGTTGTTATCCATGCTGATGTAAGCGGTGAAATCGTCTTCAGTGGTTTGCGAGACGCCATTTTCAATATAAGTAATATCGCCTGCTGCCATGGTGTTCTTGGCTTTGAGGATCGTCTTCCAGGGAGCGGCAAAGCTACCGGCATTGGTATCGACGCCGGTGGTGCTCACAAAAAAGATGTTGCCCGCGCGCACGGTGAAGGGCAGACCGTTGCTCGCACCAGCGCTGGCAACATTCACCACAATGCTTCCTGTGGTTGCGCCGGAGCCAAGCTGGAGGGTGATCTTGCCATCGGACCAAACGGGATATGCGGCAACTGCGCCGCCGCCAACGGTAATTGTGGACGTGCCTTGCGTTGCGCCAAAACCCTTGCCCCAGATGGTGACAAATGATCCGTTGCCGCTCTGGCCGCCCACGTTGGGGCCGCTTTCAATATCGGAGAAAAAGATCTGTGGCTGCTGGGCTTGCGCGACCAGCGACATTGCGGAAAAGAGCAGAGCCACGGTCATCCATTGCGATAGCGTCTTGAATACCTTCATGTAATTCCTTTTCTTATGAATTCTGTTTGCACTCGTCATTAGGGCACCACCGCTGTGGCTTGAGCGGAGAAGCCGCTCTCAGTTCCGTCCGGCGCGACGGAGGTGACGGCGTAAAAATAAGTTGTGCCTGAGGTGACTGTGTTGTCAGTAAAGAC
>DASZMF010000377.1:0-2391 GCA_035552035.1 Candidatus Angelobacter sp. | reverse complement strand
CACTGCCAGCCCAGAGCTGCTGACATTTCCGGCCACATACACCGTCTCCAGCAGAGGCCGTTTCGGATCAGCCTGATATTTCACCTGCCCCGTCAGCTTCACCGTTCCGCTAGGTATTGATGGATCTTTCAAAATCCTCTGGAAGTCACCGGTCACCAGAGACGCTTCATAGCCGCCCTGCGCCTGCATGTTCGGAGCAGTGTAATCATTTACCGTGGCGTTCAGAGTCACGCTTGACTTGCCCGACGCCAGCTCAAGCTTATCCAATGTAAATATTTTCGGCGTTACTCCAAATTTTGCCTGGAGCGTATGCTGCATTGGCGCATAGTCACCGTACACAATTCTTCCATCGCTGTAACCAATATCGCCAGAATATTTATTCTGCGCGGGATCGTAATTCGCATTCACGGTCAGAGCGTGCAGGTCTGCTTCCAGCGGCGTCTTCTGGTCGTTGTAATAAATCTCACCCTGATTGAGCCGCAGCTCTCGGATCGCCAGATCAAACACGCTTGTGTTACTGCTGCTGTCGCTGGGCTTGGGCGGTTTCGGCAGATTGTTTTCACCCGCTTTATCCACGGCCATGCGCACAATCGGACGGTCAACAATAATGTCCCTGACGTGCCATTTCTTGCTCAGCACGGAATCAATGGTCAGCCCCACTTGCAGATGGTCCGCCTGCAGCAGCGGCTTGCTCGCATCTTTCTCTGTACCGTGCACCACCACGTTGTAAAGATCCAGGCTCAGGTTCGATAGACGCAAGCTGAAATCGCGCACCTCAACCCGCGCGCCCGTAGATTCCTGTATGCTCGTCTCTACTTTGGCCAGGATGCTGCGGCGAAATCCCGCATTGTGCAGCAGCATCACCAGCACGGCGCCGGTCACAAGCGTCAAGACGATATTGATGACGGAAAACCAAAGCGCGAAGCGCTGCCACTTTCTCAACTTCTTCAGTGTTTCAGGATTGATCTTTAATTCAGGCTTGTTCATCTTTTCAAGATCCTTCATTGCCGCACTCACCTGTTTCAAACTTCAAATTTCTTCTGAGCTGCAAAATCTCCACGTTTAAAACGCCTGGCCTAGCGTGATAAAAAATTGCGTTGTCTTAACGCCCGGCGGCGCATTCAGCAGATGGCCAATATCAGCGCGCACCGGCCCAATCGGAGTTTTATAACGCAGCCCAAATCCAACCGTATGCGTGAAGTCAGAAAAGGTATCATTGAAGCGCACATTGGAATAAATATTGCCGCCGTCATAAAAAGCCGCGCCGCCAAGACTGCCGCCGACTACCGGCAATGAAATTCCCAGCGGAAAGCGCAGCTCAGAATTAAAGATCAACAGCTCATTTCCTCCAACCGGCACGGCAATCGTGTCAGTACATGCCGGGGTGCTCGCCGGACACACAGAGACTTCGCGCTGCGGCCCTGCGCCATTCAAGCTAAAGCCGCGCAGCGTGCTGCCACCGCCAGAGAAAAAGCTTTCGCTAATGGGAATATGCGCGCCGCCAAAGGCATGCTCAAATCCCAGGCGCAGACTGTTGGCCCAGACCACCGAAGAGTCTTTGGTCAGTGAGCGATAGTAAGCGGTCTGCCCCAGGAAGCGTCCAAAGTTTGTGCTGGAGCCCAGAAAGTCCGGGCTCACATCCACCTGAAAACTTTGATAAATGCCTTTATGCGCATCCAGAGGATTATCGCGTGAGTCGCGGCTGTAAGAAGCCGAAAGCGATGACAGCCGCACATTCTGGTCTTCCGGCAAAACCAGATTCGGAATCACGATGTTCGTGAGCGTGGTGCGGCGGAAGTCATAACGGAAGATCAGAGATTTTTGCCGGTTTTTATCCAGATAATGTTGGAACTGGATTCCCGCGCCGCCCAGCCGTGCCGTAAAGATTGGGTTCTCACTGGTTCGCTCGCCGGAGAATGTGACGGTGGAAGTCCATTTGGTATTAAAGAAAGAAGGGTCCACCAGACTGGCAGACGCGCGCTGGTCCAGCCGGCCCGCAAAGCCAGAGAGCGCCAGAGTTTCGGCGCGTCCCATAAAATTTCTGCGCGTGTATTCAATGGAGCCTTCCGGCCCCCAAAAAGTCTGCTGGCTGGTGGAGAAATTTGTCGGCAGCCCCACCGGCGGAAGCCCCGGCAGAGCAATGGTTCCGCTGGGAATGCTGCCACCGCGATTGATCACCTGGAATCCAAATCCATACGTCACCGTATTTCGCTTGGACTCATGCAGCTTGATCAGCACCTCGGCGTCAGGGTCGTCGGTGACCGGCCGCCGCGTATCCACGCTGGCCCAGTCAAAAATGCCCAGCGTATAAAGCTGGCTCTCGCCGCGCAGCAACTCAGTTTCACTGAGCGGCTTGCCCTGGCTCACAACCGCATTGCTCTTGATTACATC
>DASZMF010000376.1:0-4159 GCA_035552035.1 Candidatus Angelobacter sp. | reverse complement strand
GTGCTCATACCCGTGCTTGACGCAGAGAAGCACTACTGGGTGGGCGAAGATGAGATGGAGAAGCTTCTCCGGCAGGGTGAAGGCTGGCTAACGTCTCATCCGGAGAAGGAACTCATCGTCAAGCGCTACCTGAAGTATCAGCACAGCCTGGCGCGGGAAGCGCTGGAGCGCTTGCGCGAAGAAGACCAGCCTGATCCGGATGCCGCTGAGAAAACGCATAGCAATGAAGAGCTGGCCATTGAAGCGCCTCTTAAACTCTGGGAGCAGCGCATGGGTTCGGTCATCGCCATGCTCAAAGCCGGCAGCGCAAAACGCATTCTTGACCTCGGCTGCGGTGAAGGCAAGCTTTTGCGTGAATTGCTTGCACACAAAGAGTTCCAGGAAATTCTCGGCATGGACGTCTCTTTCCGAACTCTGGAAATTGCCAGCGAACGTCTTCATCTTGATCGGCTGGCGCCCATGCAGAAAGAGCGCATACGCCTTCTTCACGGATCGCTTATGTACAAAGATAAGCGCCTCGGCGGCTATGATGCCGCGTGTGTTGTGGAGGTGATTGAGCATCTTGACCAGCCTCGTCTCGCCGCTTTTGAAAGAGTTTTGTTTGAGCATGCGCGCCCCAAACAAGTTGTGGTTACCACGCCAAATTCTGAGTACAACGTGCGCTTCCCCACATTGGCGGCAGGCCAGTTCCGCCACAAAGACCATCGCTTTGAGTGGACGCGCGCACAGTTTCGTGCCTGGGCGGATTCCATTGGCTCGCGCTTTGGCTACACCGCGCGCTTTCTTCCCGTTGGTCCGGAAGATGCGGAAGTCGGTTCACCCACGCAGATGGGAGTGTTCACTCTGTGAAAATCACACTCCCTGAACTTTCCCTGGTGGTGCTCATTGGCCCCTCAGGATGCGGCAAGTCCACGTTTGCCCGCAAACACTTCAAGCCCACTGAAGTCTTGTCGTCAGACTTTTGCCGCGGCCTGATCTCTGACGATGAGAACGATCAATCTGTCACCAAAGAAGCTTTTGAGACACTGCATTTCATCGCGCGCAAGCGCCTGGCGCGTGGTCTTCTCACCGTGGTGGACGCCACCAATGTTCAGCCTGACGCGCGCAAACCTCTCGTCGAAATTGCGCGCGAATACCACGTGCTGCCCGTCGCCATTGCGCTCAACGTGCCAGAGAAGATTTGCCAGGAGCGCAATCAAACCCGCGCTGATCGCAACTTCGGGCCGCACGTGATTCGCAATCAAATGCAGGACCTGCGCCGCTCCCTCCGCGGTCTGGAGCGTGAAGGCTTCCGCCATGTGTTTACGTTGTCATCGCCAGAAGAAGTTGACTCCGCTGAAATCACGCGGCAGCCGTTGTGGAACAACCTGAAGCACGAGCACGGCCCGTTCGACATCATTGGCGACATACACGGTTGCTGCGATGAACTCACGCAACTGCTCGAAAAGCTGGGCTACGCGAAAAATGAAAGCGGAGTTTATCAGCATCCTGAAAATAGAAAAGCTGTCTTTGTGGGCGACCTCGTAGATCGCGGTCCGAAAATTCCTCAGGTAGTGGAGTTGGCCAGAGAAATGGTGGGTGCTGGCCATGCGCTTTGCGTGCCCGGCAATCATGACATCAAGTTCATGCGCGCCATACGCGGTAAAAAAGTCCAGATCACGCACGGACTCGGTGACTCGCTCGACCAATTCAAGATTTACGACGAAGCGCATCAGGGCTCATCCAGTCTGGCCGCAGATTTTGTAGACAAGCTGGTAAGCCATTATGTTCTCGATGACGGCAAACTGGTAGTCGCTCACGCCGGTATGAAAGAAGAGATGCAGGGCCGCGGCTCCGGCAAGGTCCGCGAGTTTGCGCTCTATGGAGAAACCACCGGCGAGACTGACGACTTCGGCCTGCCCGTTCGCTATAACTGGGCTGCTGACTATCGCGGCCGCGCCATGGTCGTTTACGGTCACACGCCGGTCGGCGAGCCGGAATGGTTGAACCGCACCATCAATATTGATACCGGATGCGTCTTCGGCGGCAAGCTCACGGCCCTTCGTTATCCTGAGAAAGAGCTGGTCTCCGTTCCCGCGCTGCAAACTTATTACGAGCCGGCCAAACCATTTCTCGCCGCGCCAGAACTGGCCGCGCCACTGAGCGCGCAGCAGCAGAACGATGACTTGCTCGATATTGATGACGTCCTGGGTAAGCGCATCATCCCCACGCGTCTGCATCGCAACATAACCATTCGCGAGGAAAACGCAACCGCAGCTCTGGAGATTATGAGCCGCTTTGCCGCCAATCCCAAGTGGCTCATCTATCTGCCGCCGACCATGTCGCCTTCAGAAACCAGCAAGCGTGAAGGCCTGCTCGAATATCCTGACGAGGCTTTCAGTTATTTTCGGCATGAAGGCATTGGCCGCGTTATCTGCGAACAAAAGCACATGGGCTCGCGCGCGGTGGTAATCGTCTGCAAAGACGAGGCCGCTGCCACTAAGCGTTTCGGCGTAATCGATGAAGGCATCGGCATCTGCTATACCCGCACCGGCCGCCGCTTCTTCAATGATCGTCAGCTTGAGTCAGAGTTCCTGGCGCGTGTGCAAAATGCCATCACCGCTGCAGGCATCTGGGAAGAATTCAAGACGGACTGGGTCTGCTTGGATTGCGAGCTTATGCCCTGGTCCGCGAAGGCGCAGGAACTTTTGCGGCTGCAATACGCCCCTGCCGGCGCTGCCGCGCGTGCTGCTCTGCCGGATGCTATTGCCGCGCTTGAAACTTCGGCTTCACACAATGCTGAAATTGCGCCGCTGGCAGAGCGCTATCGCCAAAGGCTTGAGATGGCCGAAAAGTACGTAGCGGCCTACCGCAAGTATTGCTGGTCAGTTTCCTCGCTGGACGATCTGCGCCTCGCGCCGTTTCACCTCCTGGCCACTGAAGGTGCATTGCACACCAAGAAAGATCACGTGTGGCACATGGAAACCATCGCGCGCATCTGCAGTCACGATCCAAAATTTCTGCTGGCCACCCCGAATTTACTAGTGGACCTGGCGGATGAAGAGTCTCAGTCTCGCGCCGCAACCTGGTGGGAAGAGATGACCGGCAGAGGTGGGGAAGGAATGGTGATTAAGCCGCTGGAGTTCATCGCCACCGGCCGCCGAGGGCTTGTTCAGCCAGCCGTAAAATGCCGTGGCCGCGAATATCTGCGCATAATTTACGGCCCGGAATATACTGCCCCCGGGAATCTTGAGCGCCTGCGTTTTCGCGGCCTTGGGGCCAAACGGTCATTGGCTCTTCGTGAATTCGCGCTGGGCATTGAAGGCCTTGAACGCTTCGTCCGTCTTGAGCCTCTGCGCCGCGTGCATGAGTGTGTCTTCGGCGTACTGGCCCTGGAAAGTGAACCCGTTGATCCGCGGCTGTAGGCGCGAACAATCGTCGTACGCCAGCCAGTTTGGTATCCTCATCAATAACTAAGAGCCAGTATCGCCCAGGACTTTTCGACACATGCCCAATGAGCCCGCAAAAAATGATCCCGTAAAAAAGCCGCAAACCTTTAATGCCGACGAATGGATATCCAAGAGCAAAGCCGCCGAACTGCGCGGAGTCTCGCGGCAGGCGATCTGGGAGCTGGTCAAGCGTGGACGCCTCACCACCTTCATGTTTGAGCGCCGTATGTATCTCTATCGTTCTGAGGTCATGAATTTCACGCGCAATCCGCGCGGCCCCAGCGAGCGGTATGAAGCTCTGAAAGCAAAAAACTTTGACACCACCAAATGGCTTTCAAAGGTAGAAGCAGGCTTTCTGGCCGGCATTACCACGCAGGCCATCTCAGATTTGATCCGCCGCCGCCGCTTAAGGACCATGGAAAGCGCCGGCAAAACGCTGGTGCAACGATCGTCACTCGATAAATTCATTGAGGCGCAGCAAGAACTAAAACCCAGCAAGCTGAGTCCAAGGATCAAGGCAGCGAAGATCAAGCAAACCCAGAAAAAATAGCATTCCAGGCGGAAGACTCTTCAACCATCCATTCCGAATCGCATTTAGCAAACTAGCTCATCTGCGCAGTCCCCAAAAATAAACGCCTCCGTTGCCGAAGGCGTTTAGCAATCTGCTCAAAATAAATTACTGCAACAGCTTCGGATCTTCCTCTTCTGTCTTTTCCTGCAACACCACCGCC
>DASZMF010000375.1:0-5123 GCA_035552035.1 Candidatus Angelobacter sp. | reverse complement strand
AGCGTGAACTGATTGCCCTGGAGACGCATGAGTTTGTCCAGGAGCAATACGAATGCTGGAACCAGAAGCTGCTGCCGGCGCTGGCCAAGGAAAATATCCGCGTACTCGACCTGAAAGATCTTTCAGCCGAGCAGGAATCGTTCATTGACGCTTATTGCGAACGCGAAGTAGATCCGCTGCTTACTCCGGTCACGGTGGACCCGGCGCATCCCTTTCCGCGTGTCTTGAATAAAGCGTTATGCATTGCGTTGCTGCTGAAACGCAAACGCCGCGCCAGCGGGACTTATATGGGGGTAATCACGGTGCCGCGCGCTCTGCCGCGCCTGGTGCGGCTGCCTTCCAAGACCGGCGTTGATTACGTTTTTCTCGCGGACCTTCTTACCTATCATGCAGCCAGCATGTATCGCGGATATGACATTATTTCCGCTGCGTCTTTTCGCGTGACCCGTAACAGCAACCTGTACCTGGAAGAAGAAGAAACGCGCAACCTGCTGGAATCAGTCCGCACTGAATTGCACCGCCGGCGCAAGGGTGACGCGGTGCGCCTGGAAATTGACGCCAATGCCAGCGCGGAAATCGCCAAGCGCCTGCAACAGACTTTTGAGCTGGAAGACTGGCAGATTTTTTACACGCAGGGACCGGTCAATCTCTCTCGGCTGTTCAATTTTTATGATCTTGAGCGGCCGAACCTGAAATATCGCACGCTGGTTCCGCGGGAGCTGCGACTGCCTGCCAGCAGCAGCAACATTTTTGTTGAGCTGCGCAAACGTGATGTGCTACTGCACCATCCTTATGATTCCTTTGACGCGGTGGTGGATTTTATTGAAAGCGCGGCCAGCGATCCTGACGTGATTTCATTGAAGCAGACGATTTACCGCACCAGCCGCGATTCGCCGATCGTGGGAGCCCTGATTTCTGCCGCTGCATCGGAAAAAGAAGTTACAGCCGTATTGGAGTTGAAGGCCCGTTTTGATGAGGCTTCCAATATCCAATGGGCGCGAACGCTGGAAGATGAAGGCGTGCAGGTTTATCACGGACTTGTGGGTCTCAAGACCCATTGCAAGCTGTGCTTATTGGTGCGTCGCGACCCTGATGGAGTTACGCGCCGTTATGCCCACATCGGCACGGGAAATTACAATCCCACGACCTCGCGCTTTTATACAGACGTAAGTTTGCTCACGGCATCGCCGGAAATCACTTCTTCTGTGCACTCGGTCTTCAACTATCTTACGGCTTACTCTGAAGCGCCGAGCTATGCTCCGCTGGCCATCTCGCCGATTAACCTTGCCGCGACAACGCTCTCACAAATCCAGCGTGAAACCGATCATGCTGAGAACGGCCGACCAGCAGGAATCATTGCCAAGATGAATTCCCTGCTCGACAAAAATGTGATTGAAGCTTTGTATCGTGCATCTCAGGCAGGTGTGAGGATTGATCTGACTGTGCGCGGCATGTGCTCGCTGCGTCCGGGCGTGCCGGGGGTGAGTGAGAACATAGTAGTCCGCAGCGTAGTTGGACGCTTTCTGGAACACAGCCGCATTTTCTATTTTGAAAATGGCGGCGAAGATGAAGTTTATATTTCCAGTGCTGACTGGATGCCGCGCAATCTTTATGAACGCGTGGAAGTGCTCTGCCCGGTCAGCGAGCCGTCACTCAAGCAAAGGATTAAAAGCGAGATACTTGCCGCGTACCAGGCGGACAATGTGAAAGCGCGTTTTCTTGATCGCAATGGACACTACACGCGGGCCACGCGTCGCCGTGGTGACGTGAACTTTTCATCGCAGGATTTTTTGATTGCCGTGGCGGAAGGCACGGTCACAGCCGCCGATATACCTGACCCGGTAGTCCACAAGGCCAAGAGTTCAACCGTTCGGAGAAAAAAACAGGTGGTTTCCCGATAGCCTATGATCCTCTATTTTTTGCGACATGCATCTGCCGGCAAGACCATACTCAATCCTAAAAAAGATGAGCGCCGCCCACTGGACGAAGAAGGTATTCTGCAAGCGCGCTATGTGGGCCGCATGCTGGCCAACCTTGACGTGCAGGTCGATCAAGTTATCAGCAGCCCGCTGAAGCGCGCACGCCAGACCGCGTCATTGGTCGCAAATGAATTGGCGTTTGAAGCAGCGGTGCAGATGGATGACGCGCTGCGTCCGGAAGCGGAGTTTGAGCAATTTCAGTCGATGCTGGCGCGCCATGGAAAATATGATGCCATCATGGTGGTGGGACATAATCCCAGTTTCACAGAGTTTTTAAACAAGACAGTGGCACGGGCTGGCGCCGCCCAGATTGAATTTAAAAAAGGTGCGGTGGCCAAGGTGGATATGCATGGCCGCACGGGCACATTGCAGTGGCTGGTCACACCCAAGATTGCACGCACGCTTCAGACCAGCTTAAAGATCAGTTCCCTGCCAAAGACGGCGCGGAAATAGACGCGCTCTTTTTCTCCCGCCCACAATTCAAGATCGGCGCCGCCGCGTCCGGCTTTTACCGCCAGCGTTACGTCTCCACCACGAGCAATTGCGCGAACCGATTCCACAGACGAACGGCGCCCCTGATTCAAAGCGCGCGCCACGCGCAAAATTGCCGTGGCTTTAATCACGTCTGACCTGATCTGGGCGGGCAGCAGCTTAATCAAGCGGTCACGCAGCTGAGGTTTGGAATTGCCCTGGAAGCGCGCGATGGTGGCAATGATTTTTCTCTGCATGGGCGTAAACCCGTATAGCTCAGAGCGGGAGATCACATAATAAGCGTGGCGATGCAGGCCAACTGGATTGATATAAATTCCAACTTCGTAGAGCATGGCAGCGGCGTCTATCCATTCGCGACACTCTTTGTTCAGGCCATGAACGCTCTTGAGTTGATCGAAAAGTTCCAGCGCCAGCTTGCTTACCTGCTCGGCATTTTCCAGATCCACGCCATAGCGCTTGCTGGTGTTCAGCAGAACATCCTGGCGGTCAGCTTTCAACTGCCGGTGCGAGCGCGTGTGCTGGTCGTATTCGGCCGCCATCTGCGCCAGAATTCCATCGCGCAGTCCCAGCGGAGAGTAGCGGAATCCCTTGAGTCCGCAGGCATGCAGGACATGCGCATAAACTGCGGCTCCGGCCACAATAATCTGCGCCCGCTTGGAGTTGATGCCCTTGATGGCGGCGCGCTGACGGTCAGTCAACTTGGCCAATCTTGCAGCAAGCTTTTCCGCCACTGCCTGTGAAACTGTGCTGCCCCGGCTGAGCCGCAGCGAGTTTGCCGCGCCAGCAAGTGCGGCGGCTGTTCCTGATGTGGCAATCACCATCGGCACGGCGGCACGCGTCATCTTGCGGGAGACATTTGACACTTCCTGCACAATGAATTCATGCAGGCGCTTCAGATCAGCCTTATTTGGCGGATCGTGATGAATGAACTCCTGCGTCAAACGCACTGCGCCCAGCGGCAAAGAGACGATCTCTTTGATGTGTCCTTTTTCAGAGAGCGTGAGCTCGCAACTGCCTCCGCCAAGATCGAGCAAGAGCAGCTTGGGCGGCGGAGTGCGCAAACTGGAAATTACCCCCAGATGAATCAGCCGGCCTTCTTCCAGGCCGGTAATTACTTCAAGGTGCCAGCCGGTTGCGGTCTTGATCCATTCGGCGAAGAGCCGCGCATTGTTGCAATCACGCAAGGCGCTGGTGCCGACTACGCGCGTTCGCTCCACGGCGAAGCTCTGCACTGCGCGATGGAAGCGGCGCATGACTTTGAGAGTCTGCGCCATGGCTTGAGGGTCGAGATCGCCGTCACGAAAGACGCCTTCACCCAGGCGCGTAACTTCGCGGTCCTGATGGAGCGCAACCAGATGCCCACGGCGAAGTTCGGCAATGCTGAGCCGAACTGAGTTAGAGCCGATATCAACAGCGGCAAAGACGGGCATGTTTTATCAGGCGTGCTGGGCCAAAGCCCGCGCAGGTTGGGCAGAGCGTGATGGCTTTTTGGTTTGCGCCAGAGCTGAAGCAAAAAGATTGTTGATGGAAGAAGTTGCCGTGGCGTGGCGCGCGGCAAGTAGAGCGCGAACCTCGCGGAGCATCGCGCAGTTTACGCGATCAGAGAATCGCTTCTCCGCCGTGCGAGTCAGCTCCTGCCAGTCATGCCAATCACCTACGGCGTTTTGTACTGTTTTTAGTTCACTGATGAAATCTTGCTTTTGTGACGATTCGTCTGCGAGTTCGGCCAGATAGCGAATTCTTTTGAGCGAAACGCGCGCGTCATGCAACCGGCTGGTCTTGAGCGCATTATGAGCGGAAAAGTCTGTGGCCATCACTGACAGTTGTGCTTTGGCTTCTTCAAGCGGCGCCAGCGGACGGTTCTTGCCTTCTGGCACAACGGCGGATTCATGGGCGATTCGGGTCATGCGGGCAAAGAATTTTGAGTCCTGAACTTTTTTTACTGCCGCAACCAGCCGCGCGGCCTGTCGGTCTCTTTTAGTGCCCAGCAACTCGGCCAGAGCTTTACGATCTCGGGCAGTAGAGCCATTGGCGAGCACATCCAAGAGGCTAATCTGAACATCGAAGTCGCGAACTTTACCGGCGCGCTTGCGCAGGTCAGCCATCTTTTCCAGGCAGCGTTCCAGCTTCTTATCCAGATCAGGATTCGCGTAGATTACAAGGCTTTCTATACGCCTTATGGTGGTGCGCAGCCAGTGGACGTTTTTGGGCGCTACTTTGTCGTCAGCCAGTTTAGCAACGGCGGACGAAAGGTCTGCGGTGAGACCTAGCATGCGTTTTTCTAATAGCGCCATGGAAGAGGGTCCAGCAGGACTGCAAAACGATCCTGAGTACTATTTTAGATGACATTTTCGGGCAAAAATGCACAGTTTCTAATGCAGCTGTGGAAAACAGCAGCTTTGCTCTTTGTTTTCTTTAATTTGCGCGAATCACAAGGGAAGTTTGGCCTACCTTTGGAGGACGGTTTTGTGCTCTAATAGGGGTAAGGCGATGGAGTTCGCCTTTAACCGCCCGCTGACGGCTGATGACTCCTACCAAATCTTTCAGACTTGGAGCCATCAGCATGCCAACCCTTATTGATTGGAAACCCTACCTCTGGATCTCTCTAGGCGGAATTTTAGGCGCAAATATGCGCTACTT
This sequence comes from Candidatus Angelobacter sp., assembly GCA_035552035.1. GTDB lineage: Bacteria > Acidobacteriota > Terriglobia > Terriglobales > Acidobacteriaceae > Angelobacter. Next base: position 12 of record DASZMF010000375.1, on the reverse strand, counting down.
CCTCAGCCGGAT
>DASZMF010000374.1:0-6607 GCA_035552035.1 Candidatus Angelobacter sp. | reverse complement strand
GCTTTTTTATCCCTTGCCAAAATGTGGGTGCCCCTCGATAAGAGCGAAGGGCACCCACTTTCTAGCGGGATACAGAGCGCAGACTCCAGCGCAATAAAAAGGCCGCAGCAATCGCCGCGGCCTTTAGTGATTTTCTTTCATGATCATCTATTCGATGATCGGGATAATTTCTCACCCAGCTTTAGCTGTGACCAGCACCGGGTTCTCCTGCTTATTCAGCGTAGGCAGCGGCATGAAGCGCAAGATCAGGATCAGCACGGCTGAGAGCAGAGTGAGACCAGCGGTGAGATAGAAGGGCACGCTCCAGCTGCCATATTTTGAAAAGAGCATTGCCGCTATGCCGCCGCCGCCGATGGACGCCACGCCTTTGGCGGTATAGAGAAAGCCGTAGTTTGAGGTGGCGCACTTGGCTCCGTAGTAGTCGCCTACGATTGCCGGGAAGAGCGCGAACATGCTGCCCCAGGTGAAGAACACAGAGATCATGGTGCCGATGAACCATGCGCCGGAGCGTCCGCCAAAAGTGAACATCCCCACGAGGCAGGCGGCCTGCACGGTGAAGGGGATGAACATGGCCATTTCGCGTCCAACGAGATCTGAGAACCAGCCCCAGAAGATGCGGCCCGCGCCATTGGCCAGGCGGCTCCAGGAAAGTGCCGCAACGATTGCTGCTGCGGGAATTGCCATGCTCTTGCCAAACGGAGAAGCCTGCGCTGTGAGCATCAAGCCGCCAACGGAGGTGAGCACAAAGGAGGCGTAAAGCACCCAGAAATGCGGGGTGGCAAGCATTTGTCCGCTGTTGAACTGGTCAGTATTGCGGCGGATGCGCGGCGAGATGACCTTCTTTGCCGTCGCCGAAACGTTGAAGTCCGGCCCGGGATTGTGCAGTACCTGCGCGGCAATAATAATGACCAGCCCCTGCGCGATGCCGCTATACATGAAGGCTGTCTTGTAATCATAGTGCACCAGCACGCGGGCGATGATGGGAATAAAAATCGCCGAGCCCGCGCCGAAGCCCGCGGTGATGAATCCGGAGACCGTGCCGCGTTTATCTGGAAACCATTTCAGCGCCGTGGCGATGGAGCCGCTATAAATAAAAGCTGCGCCCACACCGGCCGTGCCATAGAGAACGTAAAGCTGCGTGAGGCTGCTGGCGAAGCCCATGCCTGTCCAGCCGATGCCGACGAGAAGGCCGCCGACAGTTAAAAAGATACGCGGACCGAGACGGTCAATCAGCCAGCCTTCTACCGGGGTGATCCAGGTTTCAAGAAAAATAAAGAGTGTAAAGGCCCATTGGACCGCGGGAAGGCTCCAGTCTTTATGAGCATTCCGAAGCGGAGCAACAAAGAGCGTCCAGGCATATTGAAGGTTCGCTATCATGATCATAGCTACGACAGCGCTGCCAAACTGAATCCATCGCTTGCTCATAACGTCATCTCCAGAGTTTATGTTTTTTGCGCCGCCGCGCTACGGCGCTCAGCCAGTAATTTGGTACATGCATACACAGCGCGCGTGTGGGGCATGGGATGACCGATACGTTCTCCCACTTCAAGCACCGCGCCTACGATCGCTTCCACTTCCAAAGGACGTCCTGCTTCAAGGTCTTGCAACATCGAAGTCTTGTGCTCGCCAATCTTTGCGGCTCCGGCCATGCGCTGGTCGATGGAAACCTGCAGCTCCACTCCCAGCTTGGTGGTGAGCGCCTGTGTTTCCAGCATGATGTTGCGAACAAGGTCGGTTGTGTCCGGGTGGCGCAGGATCTGCGCCAGCGTGGCTCCGGTAAGAGCGCTGATAGGATTGAACGCCACATTGCCCAGCAGCTTAACCCAAATTTCATTGCGTAGATGTGTGGTCACAGGCGCGCGCAAGCCAGAAGCAATCAGCGCCTTTGCGATGGTCTGTATCCGCTCTGACTTTGATCCATCGGGCTCGCCCAGCGTGATGCGATTGCCTTCGTTATGCCGCACCACACCTGGCTCGCTGATTTCAGTGGCAAAGTAGATGAGCGATCCAATCACGCGCTTCGAATCTATCGCCTGCGAAACAATTCCGCCCGGATCAACCCGCTCCAGCCGCGTGCCTGCCAGCGGACCGGTGTCGCCCTGGAAGTACCACCAGGGAATTCCGTTCTGCGTGCTCACGAATGTTGTGTCCGGCCCAATCACCGGTGCAAGCTGCGCCGCCAGTGGAGGCAGACCGTGGGCTTTCACGCAGAGAAAAACCACGTCCATGATGCCGGCATCTTTCAGGTCAGAAACCAGCTTCGGGTGCGCGACGAAATCATCATCGGCGCTCACCACGCGCACGCCTTTTTCCTGCATGGCTTTCAGATGCGGACCACGCGCGTGCATGGTTACGTCGTATCCGGCGCGGGCCATCTGCGCGCCCATGTAAGCGCCAACAGCTCCTGCTCCCACAATCAGATATTTCACTATTTGCCGCCTGAAAACGCCTCTGCCACAACGCGGCGCTGGATCTTGCCGGTGGCAGTGCGGGGAATTTTTTCCACGATCATGATTTTCTTCGGCACCTTAAAGTCCGCCAGATGCTTCTTGCAATGCTCCATGAGCATGGCTTCTGTCTGCGGCTCTTTCAGCACCACGGCAATCGCCACTTCCTCGCCCCACGTTGGATGCGGCACGCCAAACGCCACGGCCTCTGCCACACTAGGATGCGTCATCATGATCTCGTCAATCTCCAGCGGAGCAATTTTTTCTCCGCCGCGATTGATCAATTCTTTGATGCGCGCCGTAAGATGCAGATAGCCATCGCCATCAATCATTCCCTGGTCGCCGGTACGGAACCAGCCGTTGGTAAACGATTTTGCGTTGGCTTCAGGATTGTTTTCGTAGCCATCCACCACGTTCGGTCCCTGGATCACAATCTCACCCATATCTCCGCTGGGCAGCAGGTTGCCGTCTTCATCCATGATGCCCACTTGCACGCCGGTGCCCGGCCCGACTGATGCTGGTTTGCTTACGCGCGGTGGCAGCGGGTTAGAGCACATCTGGTGGGAAGCTTCCGTCATGCCGTAAGCCTCAAGCACCGGGACCTGCAGCACGTTTTCCAGCTTCTCTTTGAGCACGGGAGAAAGCGCGGAGCTGCATGAGCGGACAAAGCGCAGCTTCTCCAGCCCTTCCGGCTTTTCATTCAAGCGCGCCACGGACAGTTGATGGATCGTCGGTACGCATGTGTACCAGGTCACGCCCTGGTCGCGGACCGTCCGCCAGAAACTCATGGGATTAAATTTGTTCGGCACCACGACTGTGCCGCCGGTCGAAAAAGAAGAGAGCGTTGAAGCGACCAGGCCATGGATATGAAACAGCGGCATCACGCACAGTGAAACGTCATGTGATTTTAGTTGGTAGGTCGCGGCAATGTTCTCGCATGAGACGGCCAGATTGCGGTGCTTCAATGGCACACGCTTCGGACGGCCGGTGCTTCCGCTGGTGTGCAGCACCAAGGCAACGTCATCTGCCGTAGGCGGAACAAACGCAACGCGCTTGGGAGCGCCCACAATGCTTACGTTTCCTTGTTCGTCCATGGTTACGACGTAGACTGGGATCTTCAGATTCTCAGCGGCTTTGCGCGCATCTTCCGCGCCTTCTTCCGGAACCAGCAAAACTTTGGCCGTGGTGTCTTCCAGATAGAAAGCAAATTCGTCATAGCGATACGCCGGGTTCAACGGGGCTGCAGTTCCGGCGACCGCACCAGCCAGAAAAGCGATGATCGTAGGCAGTCCATTGGGCAGCACGTTGGCCACACGATCGCCCCGGCGGATACCAATTCCAGCCAGGTCTTCCGCCATATTATGGATCTGGCGGCGCAATGAATCGTAGGTCACAACGGTTGAGGTCTCAGGAATTATGACGGCGGGGGCATTCCCAGGGGCAATGTTCAACAGCGAAGGAAGGTCATTCATTAGAGCTTGGCTCCGTGAAAAAAGGGGGTCTTGCCTTCTTAATATTTAGCTTGCGCAAACGGCAAGTTCTATCAGGTAAAACATTGATGCAAGTGCAGCCATCTGCGTTTGCCTGCTGGCCCAAATCGGCCACTTGCACTGGTTCAAAACCACCAGTTACAGGCGTTCGCGTTATCGGCAGCGTACACAGGGTAACTCAAAGCAAGCGCCCATGATGGTAAGGAATCGTCAAGTAATGCATCATGCCGCCCTGCAAAACCGCAGCCTGCACACTCATGGGGCGTATCGCGTGCGCAGATACTCTAATTCATGAATCTTCTGGATGCTATCAAAAATATGGATGGATCGGCCCAAAAACTTCGGCCCCGCAGTTGCTCTGTCTTGATCTTTGAGTTACAAACTGGCCCAAGGGAGAAACGCCCATGCCCCAGAACCACATGCCTGAGAAGTCAATCCATTTGCAGTTCATCTCTTTTAGGCGCAAGTTGTTAAAAGAGATGACCGTAAACGCCACATTTATAAAGCTGTCCAGACAGCCATCATTCATAAAGCCCTGGCTTGCAGCAGCTCTGCTTTGCGCCGGTCCTTTATTAGCGCAAGCGCCGGCGGCGGCCCATCATGGAACCGTGCCTCGAGCGGCGGCCACGGATTATGCCGCGCATGACTCCCTTAAAAGCGGCTCTCCGGAAAATAGCTCGCAAGGCGATATTCAGATTGGGGCCGCTCTGCTTACCAAGAAAGAGCTCAAGCAGGCCCTGGCCTCTAAAGTGAACGATTGCTGCCTGGTAGTGGAAGTGGCCTTCTATCCGCCCAGGAATAACTTCGTCAGAATCGCGCTTGATGATTTCATGCTCCGTGAGCACGGTATGGACGTGGGAACCCGCCCATCTAACGCGGACGTTCTGGCCGCGCGGCTTGAAGAATTTCCCGTCAAGCCGGACCGCGAACACACTCCCGGACTGAGCCGGTCTTCTGATATTGGATACGAACGCACCGGCGGCACCAGCCCAACCGACCAGGCGGGAAACCAGCAGAGCAATCGCGGCGGAGTTTATCAGCGCGATAGCGTTGGCATCGGCATTCCCGTAGGCGGCAGAACGCAGAATACTCCCAGAACCAATGAGGGCGTAGCGGCAGCCGCCGGAAATCGCCAGGCCATCCAGGCTGAACTCACGGAAAAAGGCCTGCCGGAATTTGACGCCTGGGAGCCCGTCGCGGGCTATCTTTATTTCTCTGTGCCGAAGAAGAGCAAGAACGGCTACGAACTGGTTTACACCGTGGGCGACAAAAAGGTCGTTCTGGCGCTCAAGTAAAAGGTCTTGTTCGATATCGATTTCTCTCCTGACGTATTTGCTGCGGCACTGGTTTGCAAGAAAACCGGGGCCGCAATTTTTTGTCTCCAATCAAATTCGTGCGTTTCGCATTTCAACCCTTCATCTGCGTAACCGGCAGCAACAAACACGCCGCTCCAATCCAGCTACTCCGGCGTATATTCAGAAAAAAAACGATCCCAGCCTAAAATTTCTGTAGAAAAAGGTACAAAACCGGATATATTGATTGGTGCTGGCGCACAACTCCGTCGACCGCGAATTAATGGCGCGCGACTCTATCGAGTTGACACAATACGATGATGTTGTTTCTACGCCGCGGGCGCGTACCAATCGCTCCGCTAACTCTGAGCTCAAGCTCGGGGCTTCTGCGTATTCCCGCACACTCACTGAAGATGATGTGGATGGCGAGCCTCGCCCTAAGCGGTCGCGTTCCCGCGCTGGTACGGGCGTTCGTAATGAAGATGATTCCGAGCTGCTGATTCATCCGGAAGACATGAACCTGGATGATGTGGACGGCGAAGACTCCCAGTTTCTGCGGACGAACAAGCGCGTGCCGGTGCGGCGCAGCCCGATCCCGAAAAAAGCCGCGAACACACTGATGACTGCCGTATGGATTGCCGCGGCCGTGGTTGTGGCTGCGGGGCTATGGGCGTGGGCTTACAGTTACGGCATACATTCCTGGCGGTTCCGGATTGAATCCAGTGATTCGGTGGAGATTGCCGGCGTGCACAATGCTTCTCGCGCGCAGGTGATGGAAGTGGCCGGGCAGGATATTGGCCGCAATATTTTCTTTGTTCCGTTGGATGAACGGCAGAAACAGCTTGAGCAGCTTCCCTGGGTGGAGCATGCGTCGGTAATGCGGCTGCTGCCGAACCGCATTTCTGTGACGATTGACGAACGCGTTCCGGTGGCGTTTGCGCAGATCGGTCCGCGCATCAGCCTGATTGACGCTGGTGGCGTGGTGATGGGGCTGCCTGCGAATCGCCAGATCAAATATTCGTTCCCCGTCATACGCGGCATCGCCGAGACTGAGCCGCTTTCTTCCCGCGCAGCCGCCATGAAGATTTACAACCGGCTGATCAGCGAACTCTCTGCCGACGATACTGCCGGAACGAACGGCGCGGTGAGCGCCAGCACGAGTGGCCCCACGAATTACGTAAAGCAGCTGAGCGAGGTTGATCTTTCTGATCCTGAAGACGTGAAGGTGACGGCCAATGATGCGGGCGGGACGATGGTGGTGCATCTGGGCGCGCAGGACTTTTTGCCTCGTTACAAACTTTATGTAACGCACATTGCCGAGTGGCGGCAGCAATACCAAAACGTGCAGTCCGTGGATTTGCGGTATGAGGGACAGGTG
>DASZMF010000373.1:0-2040 GCA_035552035.1 Candidatus Angelobacter sp. | reverse complement strand
CATTTGCCCCATCAGTACGGTGGAGACCCACGATCAAACTTACTTCCCAGCAGAAAGCAGCATAAGCAAATAAGTCACAATACCCACGGCAAGCAGTAGCCCGCCAATACCAAGAAAGGCAATAAACGAAAGCGGATGGTTCCACATCAGGCTGAGACCTTCCACCACCAGCCCCAACAATATGAACACGCCCGCGATGCGTACTCTTTTTGTGATGAATTCTTCTTGTATCTGTGTCATGGCAGTGGACTCCAGAATTTCGCTTTATCCATATGGGCAACATCGTGGACCATGTCATGGCAGCCTGAAGAGACGCAGGACATCCGGTTTTGCTTAATATCATCCATCAGTGCGCTGTGGGTTACTCCCTGCTCAAAGCTGCGCGCGCCCAGGTGGCAGTGCAGGCATTCGCGATTATTAAATGGCGAATAGAGTTCAATGGGTTTGCGCGCCGTGCCAAGGTACTGCACATAAATATGGTGCAGCCCTCTGAACTTGGCCTTCAGACCGCCAGTGTAGAGTGTGTAATCCGTGTGGCAGGTGTAGCAGGCGCCATCCCGTGGCACACGGTTGTTCTGGAAGTGTGCCGCAGGAATGGACGATTGATTATCCACCAGAAGACTTCGCCCGTACGGCTCCATAATGTGGCAGGACAAACAAAACGACGTTTCCTTGGATCGTTCCATGTGGTTTTCAAAACCCAGCAGACCGGTAAAGACTGGGAAGATAAACAACCAAAGAAACGCCAGTATCTTTCCACCACGCGTAACCGTGATTGCTGGTCTGGCAACCACCAGGGCAACAATCACAATAGCCATGGCCAGAGTCGCAAACATTACCGCAGCCGGCATAAAAACCTCTCTGTGGTGCGGAAATGTTTACGGCTTCAGTGTGCGGATATATTTCACCAGCGACTTAATTTGATCGTCAGTTAGGCTCTTGCCGTAAGCCGGCATTTTTTCTTTGCCGTTTTTGGTAATTACTTCCTAAACTCAGGCCTCTAAAAATCAGACCTCTTTAAACCAAGCCGCGCATCACGCTCAAAACCATCACCGAGCCTGATCTTGTCCTTGCGGAAGCCACCATGCGTCGCGCGTCTGCGGAATCTCCGAGTCCTGACTGGAGACCGCTTTTCTTTTTCAGAGACCTGATTACTTTGAGCAACCGTTTGTTCCACGGCAGGCGTTGCCGTTACCGCCGGCTCGCGCCACTTCCTTATATTGTGGACATACATCACCAGGCAAAACAGGTTTGCCGGGATAAATCCCCACTGCCTGGTCTGAAAACCAATCAGGCAGATAATCACGCTGTTCAGTCCGGCCAGTATCCAGCCATGCCATAGGCGTTTGCCCACCAGCACGGTGGAGACCACGGTCAAACAGCACGAGACATAATTCCAATACATAAGGGTTAGGCGCGGAGAAAAATCCAGAGTTCCTGCTTATTAAAAGCGCAATCGCTCTAAAAGGAAATCGGCAAAAGACCTGATGTGCCTCGTTCTATGTCGATTTCTGATGTAACCAACGACAAGCACCCGCGTGCTATTAAGTAACCGCTCTTGTCTTCTGTGGCACAGGCACTCTTGCCTGTGACTTCTGGGCCGCCGAGCCTGTCCTAAGCTTGCCAGGCACCCCCGTCTGCGAACTGCCAAGGGTTCCGTAGTGCAGAGCCTGTCCTGAGCTTGCCACAGCCGCCCTCGCCTGCGAACTGCCAAGGGTTCTGGAGCGCAGAGCCTATCCTGAGCTTTGCCGCAGACACCCTCGCCTGCGATTTCTCGCCCGCGAGACTGTGAACAAATAAAAAGGAGCGTCCAAAGCACGCTCCCCTAAATACCAAGTACTAAATACCAAATACTGCTTTAAGGCACCTTCACAAAACTCATCGACCGCACTCCCGGCCCGCTGGCAAAGGGCGATCCCGGAAGGCTAGCCAGTGTTCCTTGCGTGTAGTTAAATGAATATCCGCTGATGTTGTTGGAAGAACCGTTGACGCAATTGCCATTGGCCACCTGTTTCGCAAAGCAGAAGCTGCCATTGGTCA
>DASZMF010000372.1:0-4947 GCA_035552035.1 Candidatus Angelobacter sp. | reverse complement strand
AGCCGGCAAAGTAGCGCTCGTGAGCGTTGCCACGGCTTTAACAGGCGGCTGCCCGGTTGGCGGAGCGATTGTAGATTTCATAGGCTATGGCACCGGCGCAAGCGGTGCATCGTGCTTTGAAGGCACAGCCGCCGCACCCACTCTTACCAACACCACGGCCGATCTCCGCAAAAATAATGGCCTGCAGGATACTGACAACAACAGTGCAGACTTTGCCACAGGCGCGCCGAATCCGCGCAATACGCCGGTCGGCACCACCAATCCCAGCGGCGCAGGCGCTGCAACTCCATCATCAATAGCCGCAGGCGGCACAACGCTGTTGACGGTTCTGGTCAATCCTGGTGCAAATCCAACCAGCACCGGCGTTACGGTTACTGGCGACTTGAGCAGCATTGGCGGCTCGGCCACGCAGCAGTTCTTTGACGATGGCACCAACGGCGACGCAACCGCCGGCGACAACAATTTCTCCTTCGCCACAACTGTTGCAGCAGGCATCACACCCGGAACCAAAACGCTGCCTATCTCCATTGCGGATGCGCAAGGCCGCACCGGCACAGGAACTATTACTCTCACAGTCACGGCAGCGCCGCTGAATCTTTCGATCCATGACATTCAAGGCCCGGGAGATATTTCACCGGTTGTAGGTCGCCTGGTTTCCACCACGGGCATCGTTACTGCGGTTGTCTCTAATGGATTCTTCTTCCAGAACCCTGACAACGCCGCGGATGCCGATCCCAATACTTCAGAAGGCATGTTTGTCTTCACTTCAAGCCGCCCGGCAGCAGTAGCCACGGTCGGCAATTTTGTACAGGTCACGGGCACCGTAGCTGAATTTATTCCCGGCAGCGATCCCAACAGCCCATCCTCAACTGAAATTGATGGACCACAGATCACGCTGATCAGCACCGGCAATCCTCTGCCAACGCCAATCACGCTGACCACAGCTGACACGAATCCTGCCGGCACAATCGACCAGCTGGAAAAATATGAAGGCATGCGCATTCATGTGGATGTGATGACGGTGAGCGGCCCAACTGATGGCAATCTCGACGAAGCGAACGCAGTTTCAACTTCCAATGGCGTCTTCTTTGGCGTGATACAAGGCATTCCGCAGCCCTTCCGCGAGCCCGGCGTGCAACTGCCTGATCCATTACCGCCTGGCGCACCCGCAACCGTCACGCGTTGGGACACCAACCCTGAAATCCTGCGCGTGAATACCGCGGTGCAGGCCGGTTCCACAATCCTTGATGTAACTACTGGAGCAACGGTTACCAGCCTGACTGGTCCGCTGGATTTCAACTCGCGTTTCTACACCATCCTCACTGATCCGAACTCTGGCGCAACAGCCACCGGTAACGTGAGTGCCACACCGGTTCCTGTTGCCGCGCCTAATGAATTGACTATCGCCAACTTCAACATGGAGCGCTTCTTTGACACCGTGGACGATCCCAGCACGGACGACGTTGCGCTCACGCCAACGGCCTTTGCTAATCGCCTGAACAAAGCCTCGCTGGCGATTCGCAATGTGCTGAATGCGCCCGACGTAATCGGCGTGGAAGAGATGGAGCATCTTTCCACTCTGCAAGCGCTGGCGGACAAGGTCAATGCAGATGCTACTGCTGCAGGCCAGCCCGATCCCAACTACCAGGCCTTCCTGTTTGAAGGCAATGACGTGGGCGGAATTGACGTGGGCTTGCTGGTGAAATCCACCATTAACGTCAGTTCAGTGACGCAGCTAGGCAAGGACACAACTTTTGTCCAGCCTGACGGCACCACGGCCCTGTTGAATGACCGGCCGCCACTGGTGATGATCGCCTCTGCTTCGCAGCCCGGCTCTGATACTTCACTGCCATTCACCATGGTGGTGAACCATCTGCGGTCGCTGCTGAGCATCGATGATCCCGTTGACGGGCCGCGCGTTCGCGCCAAGCGTGAAGCGCAGGCTGAATTCCTGGCGAACCTGCTGCAAGCGCATCAGGCCGCTGGTGAAAATGTGATCTCGGTCTGCGATTGCAACTCCTTCGAGTTTAGCGATGGTTACGTAGACGTTGTGGGAGCCATTCTTGGCCATCCAGTGCCTGCCGATCAGGTAGTGCTGGCGAGCCCGGACCTGGTCGATCCTGACTTCACCGATCTGATCAGCACTCTGCCGCACGATCAGCAGTATTCCTATGATTTCAACGGCAGCCACCAGACGCTGGACCACGTAATCGTGAACCAGAGCATGCTTTCAAAATTCAGCCGCTACGCGATTGCCAGAAACGATGCGGATTTCCCTGAAGTCTTCCGCAATGATCCAAATCGTCCGGAGCGCATTTCCGATCACGATATGCCGGTGTCTTATTTCATCCTGCCGGAAGCAACGCCGCCAGTTCTGCAACTGCCGGCCAACATTATCGCGGAAGCCACCAGCGCTGCCGGTGCAATCGTAAGCTTCAACGCCACAGCCACTGACGCGAAAGATACGAATGTGATTGTGACTTGCACGCCTGCATCTGGCTCGCTCTTCGCCTTCGGCGCGACAACCGTGACTTGCTCAGCTACCAACAGCCGCCATAAAACGGCCACTGGCAGCTTTACGGTCACAGTGGTTGATACGACGGCTCCAACAGTAACTTTGAGTGGAATCGTCAATGGCGCGGTCTTCAATCTGGGTGCAGTGCCGGCGGCAAGCTGCTCCACCACGGATTCAGCCAGCGGCGTTGCGTTTCAGGCGACGATTGCTATTACCGGCGGAACTCCAAACCACGTCGGCCACTTCACGGCGACCTGCAGCGGAGCCAAAGACAATGCAGGGAACGTGGCAGCTCCGGTGAGCGTCAGCTTTGACGTGCACTATATTTTCTCCGGCTTCCTGACAGATCTCTCAGTCAGTGATGGACAGAACTTCAGCGCCGGATCAACCATCAACGTCAAGTGGCGTTTGCAGAACGCGCAAGGCGGATTCATTGTTGCGCCGTCAGCGGTGCAGCCACTGCAGGTCGCGCCGGACAGTTCTTGCCAGTCCGGTGGCCAGCAAGGACTTGCCATTGATGCACTCTCCAACAACGGCGTGCAGGAAAATAATGACACCTTCCAGTTCAATTGGAGAACCAAGGGCCTGCCCACAGGCTGCTACGTTTTCCTCTTGCCGCTGGATGACGGAACCACGCAGAGCTCAGTTGTAAAACTGCGCTAAGCCGTTAGAAATCACGCCCGTTAAAACAATCTGGCCTGGATTTTCTATGCTGTTGCTGATGAAGCAGCAGCGTAAAGAATCCAGGCCTTTTTCTTTTGAGAATAGTTTGCAGGTAGAACACTGCAAATTATTTCGGCTTACCGGGGATAAAGTAAAAACGTACGGTCATGAGTGCCGCCAGCGCGATTGAGCCCATCAATAGATCGAAGGCCGTTACGTCTGTGGCCACCATTCTTCTGGCAATCACAAACATCACCACTTCCACGGCAGCGCTAGCGCGATGAAAGAGCAGCAACAGCCCAAGCTCGCCGGCAATCGCGAGCAGAAGAATATTTTGCAGGAGTTGGTGCAGCGTCTGGTATTCATCTGACGCGCGCCATAGCTGCGGAAAGCCGTAGTGGACAATCTGGAACAACGCCACGCAGGCCGCACCCATTACTAATATCGCCAGGACCGTCAGAAACAGGTGAATGAAACTCCCGACGTGGCTATTGACGTACCGCTCCAGTAGAGTGCCTTCGCTCGCATCTTTAATCGTTTGAGTGTCAACCGCCATGCGTTTGCGCTCCCCCGGCGCGCAAAATTCTCACACTCATGTGAGTTGCTCTCTGCCGGAGAGGATGCCTCAGTACCTGCGTCGAAAGAGAAACTAGCCGCTAAACCGCTTTTGCCACGGCTGGCGAAAAGTCCCGAGGCAGCCAGTACAATCATGTGAATGCTCATTGCTGCCGGAGTGCTAACGCTGCTGATCTGGGGATATCTTCTGCTGGGGCGCGGTGGTTTTTGGCGCATCCAGACTGCGGTTCCACCATCGGTAACAAAAGAGGTTCCAGCGCGCATAGCCGTGGTTATTCCCGCCAGAAATGAAGCCGATGTAGTGGGCAGGACTGTGATTTCATTGCTGCGTCAGAGCGGCGCAAATTCAATCCATATTTTCCTAGTCGACGACGGCAGCACAGACGGCACGGCGCAGGCCGCGCGTGAAGCCGCTGCGGCAATCGACTGTGCGGAGATGCTGACGGTTGTTGAAGGGCATCCACTGGCTGCTGGCTGGTCTGGCAAGATGTGGGCAGTGCAGCAGGGAATCGAACTCGCTGCTAAAACCTCGCCAGATTTTTTCTTGTTGACCGACGCAGATATCGAACACGCACCAGACAGTCTCACGGCTCTGGTTTCCATCGCCCACGCTGGCCCTTATGATCTGGCTTCATTCATGGTGAAGCTCTACTGTGAAAGTCCAGCGGAGAAGCTGTTGATCCCCGCATTTGTCTATTTCTTTTTCAAACTGTATCCGCCAGCATTGATTGCCAATCCCCGCAACGCAACAGCAAGCGCAGCCGGAGGGTGCATTCTGATTCGTCCAGCTGCGCTCGCGCAGGCAGGAGGTATTGCGGCAATCAGAAGTGAGGTAATTGACGATTGCGCTCTGGCCTTACGAGTCAAGCGCAGCGGTGGACGCTTATGGCTTGGCGCTTCCGCCACCACGCGCAGTACCCGCCCTTACGGAAGTTTTTCTGAAATTGGACGCATGATTTCGCGCAGCGCATTCAATCAACTGCATCACTCAGTTCTGCTGCTCATCGCGTCCATGGTGGGAATGGTAATTACATATTTGCTTCCGCCAGCGCTGGTGCTGTTCAGCCATCGCCCACTGCCAACCATTCTTGGCACAGCAGCGTGGTTCCTAATGACGCTTAGTTACATTCCGGTGCTTCGCTTGTATCGCCTCAATCTCTTGTGGGCCTTGGCGCTGCCGCTGACCGCGGTTT
>DASZMF010000371.1:0-2133 GCA_035552035.1 Candidatus Angelobacter sp. | reverse complement strand
CAAAGAAATGGTGGAGCAGCAAGAGCCGATCGTCTGGGACATTCTGGAAGAGGTCATTAAAGACCATCCAGTATTGCTGAACCGCGCCCCAACGCTTCACCGCCTTGGCATTCAGGCTTTTGAGCCGGTGCTGGTGGAAGGCAAGGCCATCAAGATCCATCCGCTGGTCTGCACGGCGTTTAACGCTGATTTTGACGGAGACCAGATGGCCGTTCACATTCCGCTGTCTCCGGAAGCCCAGGTTGAAGCCAGCGTGCTGATGTTGTCATCGCACAATATTCTCTCGCCGGCATCAGGCCAGCCGATCACCGTTCCTACACAGGACATGGTGCTTGGTCTCTATTACCTGACCAAAGGCAAGCCCGGTGCAAAGGGTGAAGGCCGCGCGTTTGCAAATACTGAAGACGTGCTGCTGGCGCTGGAAGCCGGTGAAGTGGAAACACTTACGCCGATCCGTCTGCGTTACAGCGGCGAAGTCATCGATTTGACTTCGGCATACGACAATCAGGATATCGTGCACACAGAGCCGGTGATGTTTGAACGCCAGTTCATCAACACCACTGTGGGCCGCACTATTCTCAATGACCATCTGCCTACGGAGATGCCATTCATTAACGGCCTGCTCAAGAAAAAAGGCATTGGCCAGTTGGTGAATTACACCTACTTGCGCTTTGGTCTGGAAACCACGGTCAAGATGCTGGACGAAGTAAAGACAACCGGTTTCCGTTATGCAACGCGTTCCGGCTTGTCCATCGGCATTGATGACATGGTTATTCCTGAGCACAAAAAGGGCCTGGTGAAGGACGCTGAAAAGCAGGTCATTGCGGTACAACAGCAATACCTGGACGGCGCCATCACCAACGGCGAACGCTACAACAAGGTGATTGAAATCTGGTCAAACGTGACAGAAAAAGTCGCCGATGAAATGTTCAATAACATGCAGGAGCTGGACAAGGTCGGACAGTTGAATCCGATTTACGTCATGGCTGACTCCGGCGCTCGCGGATCGAAACAGCAGATTCGCCAGCTCTCCGGCATGCGCGGACTGATGGCCAAGCCGTCAGGCGAAATTATTGAAACGCCCATCACGGCAAACTTCCGTGAAGGGTTGACCGTGTTGCAGTACTTCATCTCCACGCACGGTGCGCGTAAAGGACTGGCTGACACGGCGCTTAAGACCGCTGACTCAGGCTACTTGACCCGCCGCCTGGTGGACGTGGCGCAGGACGTAATTATCAGCGAGCAGGATTGCGGAACGGTAGATGGCATCTACGTGGGATCGATTGTGGAAGCCGGCGAGATTATTGAACCGTTGCGTGATCGCATTGTGGGCCGCGTATCCCTTGAGAAGATCAAGGATTACGAAGGCAACGTGATTGTGGACGTAAACCAGGACGTAACAGAAGAGCTGGCCGTGGCAATTCAGGCTGCCGGCATTGAGCGGGTGAAAATCCGTTCCGTGTTGACATGCGAATCCAAGCGCGGCGTTTGTATCGCCTGCTACGGACGCAACCTGGCATCAGGCCGCATGGTTGAACTGGGCGAAGCAACTGGCGTAATCGCAGCTCAGTCCATTGGCGAACCTGGAACGCAGTTGACGATGCGTACCTTCCACATCGGTGGTACGGCGTCACGCGTGTCTGAACAATCTCGTTTGGAAGCACGCACTGCTGGCAGCGTACGCTTCATTAATCCGCAGACCGTTAAGTCAAAGACTGGCGACCTGGTGGTTATGAATCGCGCGATGGTCATTGCCGTGGTGGATGCCAAAGGCCACGAAAAAGAGCGCTATCCGGTGATTTACGGCGCGCGGCTTAAAGTACAAGATGGACAGCAGGTTACCGTGGGACAGGTAATGGGTGAGTGGGATCCATACACATTCGCCATCCTTACCGAAGTTGGCGGTACCGTGCAGTTCAAAGACTTGCAGGAAGGCGTAACACTCCACGAAGAAGTGGACGAAGTTACCGGTCTCTCGCGCCACGTTGTGGGCGAGTCACCGGACGAAAAACGCCAACCGGCAATTATGATCAAGGCCAAATCCGGCCGGAGATACCTCATGCCTTCACGCGCCCATTTGATGGTGCAGGATGGCGATGAAGTTCACCCGGGCGATGTGTTGGCAAAGATCCC
>DASZMF010000370.1:0-5328 GCA_035552035.1 Candidatus Angelobacter sp. | reverse complement strand
CGTGGAACCGATAACCTTGGCCGCCGCCGCACATTCTCAGCCCGCGCAGTGAACGGCATAGATCAGGATGTGAAATTGAATAAGGCCTTGTGGCAGCTTGCCCAAACCATGGAAAAACTAAAAACAGCTTAGGCCATTGCTCCGGCGCTGTGACAGAGCGCCGCATGGAGTGGCTTACACTCTGAATCGCGGCAGGACTGAGAGTCCGTTAACCCTCAGTCCCGCTGACCAAAATCTTTTCTAATAGGAGAAAAGCGTAATGGCTGCAAAAAACAGTAACACAACAGGCGCAACCCCGCATAAAGTTTGGGGCGGAACACTGGCATTCGGACTCGTCTCAATTCCAGTCGCGCTATTCGCTGCAGCGCGGGAAGAAAAGCTTTCATTCAACCAACTGCACAGCAAGTGCAATTCACGTCTCAAACAACAGCCCATGCAATGCACAACCTGTAATACCGAAGTGGAAAAAACGGAGATAGTCAAAGGCTATGAGTTTGCCGCTGGCCAGTTCGTAACCATCGACAAAAAGGAAATCGAGTCCGCCGAACCCAAAAGTTCGCGCATTTTGGAAATCTCTGAGTTTGTGCCGGAATCCGATGTTGACCCGGTTTATTTTGAATCAAGCTTTTTTCTCAGCGTCACGGATGGCGGAGAAAAAGCCTATTCGCTTGTCCGTCAGGCCATGCTGGCCAAAGGTGTTGTAGCCATCGCAAAGCTTTTCTATTCCGGCAAAGAGCATGTAACTTTGGTTCGTCCCGTTGCTGGCGGACTCATGCTGCACACGCTGTTCTGGAGCCATGAGGTTCGCGCCATCACACCCACGCGCTTGCCTGAAGTGAGTGAAAAGGAATTAGCCATTGCCGGCCAGCTGGTGGACGCGCTGGCTTCCAACTTTGATCCCACGCGATACCAGGACGCCTATCGCGCAAACATGCTGCAATTGATCGAGGACAAGCAAGCCGGAAACACCGTTGCAGCCGTTGAACCCGCAGCCAACCGTAAACCGCCAGTCTCCGATATATCTGCCGCGCTATTCGCTTCGATTGAGCAGGCGCGTTCCGCTCGTGTCGGAGGTGCTCTGTGACTCGCACATTTGACAAGAGCGATGTCGCCACCATCCTTGCGGCCTTGCGCAGCTTTCAAAATAACTATCGCGGTAAAGACGCCAAACTTATCCGCAATGACTGGCCAGAACACTTCACTGATGAGAATGGCCGGCCAATCAAACCTCTGGGCTCTGAGGATATAGACACACTTTGCCAGGAGATCAATGGTATTGGCATTTTGCTCGCTGAGGTTGCGTCATGACATTACAGAAAATCTTCTACTCTCCAAAAGCCATGCTGGAGTTTACAAAAGCCGATATCGTAACACTCAGGGATTGCGCCGAAGCTCATTACGATCACACCTGCAGACAGACCGCGCAGGTTGGGGGATTTATTTATGGACTGGTCAATTCTTCTGAGGTTTTTGTTGATTCTGTTGAACGTCTGTTTACATTCAGAGAAGTAGACCTCATGGGTAAGATTACGGAGATTCCCCCGGCGCATCTTCGCAACGCGGCAGCCGCACTGCATTTCCAGTTTCACAATATCCTTCATCAACTTAATGAGGCTTTCAAGGAGAAAAATCCGTGACTCCTGAGCTTCTCACCCCAATCGAAGTTAGCCAGGCGGGACGTTACGTGGTCGATCCCGCCTACGCCATGCAGCCCAAGCGGGATGGCCATCGCATCATTCTCTCAAGCTGCACTACTCGCCGCGCTTTCAATAAGCGCGGTGAGCCGTGCGCAGCGCCGCCGGCATTACTGAGAGGTTTGCCGCCAGACGTAACCGTGGATGGAGAGTGGGAACGCAGTCATTTCGTCATTTTTGACCTGCTGGACTTCTTAGGGCATGATCTCCGCTCCCTTCCCTATACTGAGCGTCTGGCCGCGCTCCTGGAGGCCGTTAAGCTGCGTCAGATGCCATTCTCTGGCCAGTTTTCAACCATTCACACCTGGTTCACAGAGAAAGCCAAAGAAGAAAACCTGCTGCGCGGATTCCAGCAGCGCTGGGAAGGCGTGGTCTTTAAACGGCTGGATGCGCCCTATGCGCCCGGACGAGCTGGCCAGCACTTTAAACTCAAGTTCATCAAAACCTGCACCGTCCGGGTCCAGAACGTGGAGCCAACATCCGCGCGGATCGAGATGCTGCACTCCGGCGGATGGATCGAAGTTTCCGGCGTGTCGCTGATCGGCCGGCCGAAAGTTCAGGTCGGCGATTTTCTGGAAGTGAAATACCTGTACGCCACCAAGCAAAGCGGACAGCCGCGGCTGGTCCAGCCGGTAATGATCCGCAAGCGTGGCGACGTGGCCGAGAACGATTGCAGCACTGAGCAGCTCGTATTCAAAGCGGAGGTAATTTAATGGCGGCGTATCTCGCTAACGGTATCGTCTGGCTTAAGAGTGACGACCAGCTTTCAGGGTTTATGCATCCTGCAGCGTTTGTCCAGGAGTTCGGGAAAGAAGCGCTGCGCGCATTGCCGCGTGACATTGCGGACGAGGTTCTGGAAAGCTTTCTGGCATCCCTTCCAGACCAACCCACGCCGCGCGTGGACATACTCAAGAGAGGTTCGTTATGAGGAAGAAGAAGAAAACTTTGGCCGAGTACGGTCAAATAGGCGGCGTCGAGCGTTTTCGCAGACTTAGTGAAGCGGAAAAGCTGGAGTATGTGAGCCAGAACGGCAGCGTCAGCAGTCCGCGCAAGACGCGCGCAGCCAAAAAGAATGGCCAGAAAGGCGGCCGCCCTGGGAATCCTGAGATCAAACGGATCATGCAGGAGCGCGGCATCAGTCGGCAGCGCGCCTGGGTAATCTACAGATCAAAGGCTTAAGTCTTTACGCGTGGTGCGTATTCTGCGAAACCTAGCGCCAGTTGATCCAGATGCATATTGATTATGCCCTGATGCAAGCGCTGAATCTGTAGAGTTTCCGGGTTGAGACCAAGACCACCAAAATAGTTAGAGTACTGGATTGAAGGCCGGACTTTGATTTCCTTCGGAAAACTCCAGACGCGACCGAGCGGCACCGCTTGTTCCAGTGCGACGCCACCCACCAATGCGGCCAGACCTTTTAGAAAGCCGCGCCTATCCATGCGGAAATATTACCTTCATCGGGCCAATCTCCACGATTTCAAGCCGATGATCATTCAGCCTGGCCAGCAGGTCTTTGCAGCCCTGCTCGGTGCTTTCATACAGCACATCGCCCTTATACGGCCCGGACGCGTAAACAATCGCGTGAGTCATACCATGCTCCGGTCGGTCAGGATTCTCGCTTGTCTTAGATGAGCGGGCGAAGTTGCCAGCAGCGTATCGTGCGGCTGATGAAAGAATGAATGTGAGCTCACGATCCATCCCTGCTCCTGCAGTAGCTCCCGCGTGATTACACTTACGTGCGTCGGATCGCAGCCCAGCACGTCCACCACTTCAGGATTCGGCGTGGTAATCACCGAACCGATTCTGGAATACGCCCGCAAATTGCCCAGCATTTGCGCGGAATTGTGCAGGTGTTCCACCACTTCAATCGCCACCATAAAATCCGCACTGCTCCGCGGCTCCCACGTTTCCAGGTCGGTGCCGTCAATCACCGCATCAATGGGAAGGTAACGTCCGTTCCATCCCAGTTCAGTCCGCAGATAGTGATCAAAGTGGCAACTGCCCGCGCCCACGTCCACAATCAGGTGGTCATCGCTCAGGCCCATGCGTACCAGCATTTCGGCCACGCCTTTATAGCGTGTCTGCGCACGGAACTGGTAAGTTCCCTTGCGCGTCTTCAAATAGTTGTCCCATTTTTCAACATGCGCTGCGCTCATGTTCACACCTTCGCCACGTCGGCTTTGCCCACTTCCACGCTGGCTTTAAAGTTCACGGTATCCAGCAGGATCCGCACGCGCTCGCTGCCGGGCATTTCCCTTTCAAACACGCCCACCAGGTTGCGGAATGGTCCTGACTGAATCACCACGTGGTCGCCGCGCTCCAATGCCGGCGGCGCCTGAATCAGAACCGTGCCGTCCGGATCCATGCGTTCGCGCAGCGTCCGGATAATCTCTTCATCCACCACGGCCGGCATTCCGCCAAAGCTCAGGATGTAAGAGATCCCGTAGGTGAATTTCACCTTGTCAAAAAGCGGCGCGGGAAAACGGCAGAAGATGTAGGAAGGAAACAAGGCCTGGAAGGTGTCACGGCAGGTTTTGCGGCGTGGCAGGCGCGGCAGCAGGGTTTCCAGTCCCCAGGCTTGCAGGTTGTTTTGCGCGCGCAGTTCCTGCCGCGGCTTGGTATGCAGCACGTACCATTTCGGCTCCGGCAGGACTAATTCTTTATACGCATACGTTCTTAAAGATGGCTGGATAGTGGCTGATTGTATGGGGTTCACAGTAGAAGCAGAGTACAAGGTTAAGTTCACTGCCGTAATCAGGAACTCTGCTTAGTTAGCGTACCCTTTAGCAGTTCCCTGATTTTTTCTGAATCTTTTTGATGTCAGTTTGAATTTTCACGCAACATATCACGGCGGATTCTCCGGTGCTACCATCGGCCCATGGCACTGAATCAATCACTTTTAAACGAGCATCTCGACCATTTGGCGCGGACAGCACAAAGCCTCGCCGCAAACGCTACCAGCTCATCAGAAATAATCGGCATCCACCAACTCTATGATCAAGAAGTGCAACGCGCGCGTAGGCACTTCAATGATGGCGAAATGATGCGGGTTCCTGCTCCGAGGCGGATTTCTGCGCCAATCCATGCACAGCCCGGGAGGATGTTCCAGTCGTTTGAGTTTTCCTCGCCGGAACCAACCTTTTCAATCTCTCCCGAGCGCATTGAAATCAGGCCAGAGATATTTGAAGCGGCCAGAGATATGGGTCGCAGGATAGCAGATTCCATGTCTAGTTTAGTCTATGGCTTGGACCTTGCTTCGGCCCCTGGTTCCTTCGTCGCTTCCAACTCTGCCGCAACCGCCGTCATGGAAGCTCCGTTCATGGCCATGCCGTCGCGCGAGATGCTGCGCCGCGATCCCATCCAGCTTGAGACCGTGGAAGACATGCAGGGTGAGCTCGCCGTGGACGTGGAAAATCTTCTCGGTTATGGAGTCCTGCGTAAGCAGATGAAGCTGCAAAGCCCATTACTCACCTTGCTGGCCAAACTGGAGATCGAGCCTTTCGCCGCCGACACTGTGCAGAAGTACCAGAATGAAATGCTGGACTATGCCAGACAGGAAGCGCGCCGCATGGATGCCGCCGAAGGCGTACACGCCGGATCTGTAATGGCGCGAGTTGCCAGATGGACGAGGCAC
>DASZMF010000369.1:0-1685 GCA_035552035.1 Candidatus Angelobacter sp. | reverse complement strand
CACGCTGATGAAGCAGGTAGTGTTGGACTATTTGCCGGTGCCCGCGCCGGAGCAATTGGTAATCCTGCACAATCAGGAACCGGAACGGGGATACACATATGGCAACGATATGAGAAGTTTCTTCTCTAACCCGCTGTACCTGGATCTGAACGAAAGTACTTCGCGAATCTTCGACGGAATATTGGCGTTTTTCTCCATCGACGTGAGCCTGACTGGTAGCGAGTCCACGGAAACCGTCCGGGGAGGCTTAGTTTCCGGAAATTTCTTTCAAGTGTTGAAGGTGACGCCCTGGCGTGGCCGTCTGTTCAAGGCCGCAGACGATCAACAGCCTGGAGCCAACCCAGTGGCAGTGCTCGGATACGGCTTATGGAAACGGAGCTTTGGCGGCGAGCCGGGCATTGTGAACCAGAAGATTGTTTTAAATAAGCATCCATACGTGGTCGTCGGCATCGCGCCGCCGCAGTTTTATGGAATCAATGTCACCGATCGCGCCGACCTGTATGTTCCGTTGTCAATGAAAGCCGATGTTATGCCGGACAAATTCCCGCTCACGTATCGGCTGCATCATTGGCTCCAGCTCATTGGACGCCTGCAGCCGGGCGTCACCGCCAAGCAGGCCACGGCGGCGCTAAGTACGATCTATCCGTCTTTGCGAGACCAGGATCTGGCCTTTATGAAGTCGCCATCGGCAGAATTCAAAAAGGTATTCGCGAAGAAACGAATTGAACTAAGCAATGGAGGCCAAGGTTATGCAGGCCTTCGCAATGAGTTGAGCAATCCATTAAAGATTCTGATGGCAATGGTGGGAATTGTTTTATCGATCACCGTTGTGAATGTGGCGAATTTGCTGGTGGCGCGCGGTGTAGCCAGGCAGCGTGAAATGGCAATTCGGCTCTCCGTGGGCGCCGGCAAGGTGGCGCTTACGCGCCAACTCCTGATGGAAAGCCTGGGGTTGGCGTTGCTAGGCGGCTGCCTAGGCGTTGCGATTGCGTATGCGAGCACGCCCGCACTATTGCATGCGCTGAGCTTCAACCTGAGTTCCACCAGCATTTCGGCGCGCCCGGATTGGCATGTGATGCTTTTAGCGGCAGCAGTTACCTTCGCGGCGGGTCTGCTCTTTGGCTTGCTTCCGGCTTGGCAATCGGCGCGGACAGACGTTGCCTCGGCGTTGAAAACGGACGGCAGCCTTGGACATACCGGGCGCGCAGGTTGGCTGCGGCAAGTGCTGGTGGTAGGGCAAGTGGCGCTATCACTGATACTGATCACTTCGGCGATTCTGTTTACGCGCAGCCTGCAAAATTTGAAGAATATCAATGTAGGATTCAAGACCGCACAGCTTGTGACGCTGGAAGTGAATCCTTCGCAAGCGGGCTATTCGCAGCCTCGCATCAAAGCGCTCGGCGAAGAATTGCGCCAACGGCTAGCAGCTTTGCCCGGGGCGGAAAGCACGGCTGCAGTGACGATACCGATATTGGAAAATAACGACACCGGCGGCGAAGTTACCGTGGAAGGCGCGCCTCCCCGTAGCCACGAAGAGGCTGGGTTTAGACAAAATCTGGTCAGCCCCGGATTCTTTTCCACGATGCAGATTCCCTTGTTGGCAGGCAGGGAATTTACGGCGTCCGATTCGCTGCCTACGACCAAAGTAGCCATTGTTAACGAAACTTTTGTCAAGCGTTTCTTGC
>DASZMF010000368.1:0-2913 GCA_035552035.1 Candidatus Angelobacter sp. | reverse complement strand
GGATCGCGATTGATGCCGATCCTTCTCGTGACTCCGGCAGCGCTGGTGACAATGCGATTGTCCAGTTCGTAATAGCCTGTCTCCGGCTCCACGCTGATCAGAGCTTTGTCGCCCGCCTGATCGCCCGGCAGGACATTTATAAAAACTACGTTGTCATTAAAACTCAGAGCTGAGACCGGAGCTCCGTCACTCCATTGCAGGTCGTCCAGCGCCCAGCCTTCAGCGTAGCGCTCAAAGGCGTAGTAGGTGTCGTCGCCAATCACATCGCCATCCACGGTCTTCAATCCACTCTTCGCGACCTGATCGGCCATCTCTTCCAGAATCTGCGTGTGCGGCGGCGTGCGTTGCGTCTTCAGCGCATACGGCAAGACGCGGCCTGAGATATTCGGATCGCCCCGGCCAATAATCACCAGATCGCCCAGCAGCCGACCGTGGCTGTCTATCTTTCCTTCCGCTTCCACCGTCGTGCGAAAACGATAATCCGGTCCAGCCGCAGCCAATGCAGCCGCCGTGGTGAATAGCTTGGCATTCGACGCAGGCAGAAAAAGCTGCTCTGGGGCCTGCGAATACAGAACCTTGCCGCTATCCATATCTACGGCGTCAATGCCCCAGTGCGCGCGGTCCAGCGGCGGCTGCGCCAGAATCGCGCTGATCTCTTTTGTAAGATCTTTTTTTGGCGCAGACTTTTTGGCCGCCACTGCGGAAAGCTGCAATAACAGAACCAGAGCAAGCGCGAAGATGATTTGCGGCGTGGCGTTTATTTTTATAGAGCTTTTCTTCGTCGCAGCTCTGTTTATTTGTAATGGCAGATAGCGCATGGGGTTGCAGGAAATTATACAATCGCCGCCATGGGAAGCCCGCCGCCGAACCGCCAGCCATTTAAAAGACCGCCTTTTATCTGGAACCTGCGCACACGCACTTTGGAACTCGGCCCACGCACTCTGGTCATGGGCATTTTGAACGTAACGCCCGACTCATTTTCTGATGGCGGCAAATTCATGGCTCGCGAACCTGCCCTGGCCCACGCCTTGAAAATGCTGGATGAAGGCGCTGACCTGCTGGATATCGGCGGCGAATCCACGCGCCCCGGCACTCCCGTGGCAGAGAGCGGCATTCCCGCCGAAGAAGAACTCCGCCGCGTTATGCCGGTGATTGAAGCTGTGCTGCGCGAGCGGCCTGAGACAATTTTCTCCGTCGATACTTATAAAGCCGAAGTCGCGCGTGCGGCCGTGAATGCCGGCTGTGAAATAGTGAATGACGTAAGCGCTCTGCGCTGGGACAGTGAGATGGCTTCCACTATGGCCGCTCTCGCTTGCGGCGCAATTCTCATGCATACTCGCGGACGCCCGCAAGAATGGCGCAACCTGGCTCCCTCTGACGACATTGTTACCGAGGTAAAAAAAGACCTGGCCGTCTATGCAAATACGGCGCTGACGCATGGCATTGCCAAAGACCACATCATGCTCGACGTGGGCATCGGCTTCGGCAAAAAGTTTGACCAGAACTATCCTCTGCTGGCCGGACTGGACGAGTTGCAGGAACTCGGCTTCCCGCTGCTAGTGGGAACCTCAAGAAAATCATTTATCGGGCGAACACTGGAGCGCGACGGCAAAGATGCTCCATCTGACCAGCGCTTATACGGATCGTTGGCAGCCGCCACAGCTTCTGTTCTAAAAGGCGCTCACGTGGTACGCGTGCATGACGTAAAAGCTGCGGTGGATGCGGTGAGGATTGCGGATCAAGTTCTAAAATCAGCCGCGAATTCACGCGAATAAACACGAATCAAATTCGCGTGTTTCGCGTTCATTCGCGCCACAAAATCTTTTCTCTGCGTACTTTGCGTCCTCTGCGGTGAAACATTACTCCGGCGTAAAATCCCGCAAATTCCTCACGGTCTTAGCATCCAGCTTTTGCAACACAGCCACCAGCAGGTCCACCATCTTGTCGAAGTCGCCGCGATTCATAATTCCATTGTGTGAATGCGTGTAGCGCACCGGCACCACTAGGTTCACCGTGGGCGCGCCGCCGTTGGCTTTTTGCATTTCTGCTGAATCGTCGCCATAGCCCTGGATCACGTCCATTTGCAGCGGGATAGATTTTTCTTTGGCCGTCTGTTTCATCAGCGCCACAAATTTCACATTGGGCAGCGCACTGGAATCATATAGAAAAAGCGCCGGCCCGCCACCCAGCAGCTCTTGCGCCTCTTCTGGTCCAACCTTCGGTGCGTCACGTGTCACGCCGCCTTCAATCGCAATGCCGATCTCCGGCTTCACAATGTCGCTGGATGTGTGAGCGCCGCGCAGTCCAATTTCTTCCTGCACCGTCGCCACCCAGAAAATCTGGTTCGCATGCGGCATGTGCGCCATCCGCTTCATGGCCTCAAGCACCACGGCGCAGCCTACGCGGTCGTCCCAGCCTTTTCCCAGATAATTCTGTGTGCCGTTCAACACGGTAAAAGGCGCATCCGGCACCACAGGATCGCCAGGCTCCAGCCCCATGGCCGCGGCTTCCGCGGCGTTCTTTGCGCCCACGTCAAGAAAGACCCATTCACGCGGATAAACCTTGGTGCGCTCTTCCGCCGGAACAATATGAATATCGCGAATGCCCGTAATGGCATGAATCGGGCCTTTGGAACCAATGATGACCCAGCGCTGATCCACCAGGGCCTGATCGAGCCAGCCGCCAAGCATCTGCATGGTAAGATAGCCATCATTCGTCACGCGGCGCACCACTCCGCCCAGTTCGTCCATGTGCGCGTCCACGCATAATGCGTGGGCCGCTTGCGCCCTGCACGGCAATCACAGAGCCCAGGCCGTCATAGCTCAGCTTTTCAGCCAGCGGCTTCATGTGCTCCACCATGATCTTACGTACAGGCTCTTCAAAGCCGGATGGGCCCGGGGCATCCGCCAGAGA
>DASZMF010000367.1:0-2100 GCA_035552035.1 Candidatus Angelobacter sp. | reverse complement strand
GTCTATTTTTTCAGCCGGTTTATCAGCAGGCGCGACGCGCAGCAGGACGGTGCGGGAATGGTCTTTCACAACATCACTAATAAGGATTCCCAACGCTGACAGCGCACCGGGATAAGCCGGCACAATCACGCGGGGAATGCGCAGGGCATGTGCCAGCTCACAGGCGTGCATCGCTCCAGCACCGCCAAAAGCGACCAGCGCAAACTGCCGGGGATCATAACCGCGTTCAATGGAAACCACGCGGACTGCTTTTTCCATGTTGGCATTGACCACGCGCACTACGCCGGCGGCGAACTCCTCCAACGATAATTTGCTGCCGTTTTCCTTGAGCCATTTCGCCACCAGCTTTTGGGTGCGTGGCAAATCGAGTTGGAAATCGCCGCCCAGGAACTGGTCGGCAGGCAGGCGGCCGAGCAGCAAATTGGCGTCAGTCACGGTCGGGCGTTCGCCTTTTCCATAACAGATCGGTCCTGGAACAGCTCCTGCGGATTCTGGCCCAACGCGCAGAGCGCCGCCAGCGTCAAAGCGCGCCAGCGATCCTCCGCCTGCGCCCACGGTGTGTATATCCAGCACCGGGACGCGCACCGGCAATCCGGCAACGTCAGCTTCGTTGGTGGTGGTGGGGCGGCCATCCACCAGAGCGACATCGCTCGACGTTCCGCCCATATCAAAGGTGATAATGCGATCAAATCCACTGCGCTGCGCTACGGCCGCTGCGCCCACAATTCCGCCTGCCGGCCCTGAGAGCACGGTTCTTACCGGCTGCGCTGCCGCGGTTGAGAGCGCGGTAATGCCGCCGCTGGACTGCATTACGAAAATCCGGGCAGTCTTGCCGTTGGCACCTGCGCGCTCTTGCAGCTTCTGCAAGTAGCTCTGCATGATTGGCTGCAAATAAGCGTTAACCAGCACAGTGCTGGCGCGCTCGTACTCGCGGAACTCCGGCAGGATCAAATGAGAAATAGAAAGTGGCAAGTTGAGTTTGGACAGTGCGTCTGCCACGGCTTTTTCATTCGCGGGATTAGCAAAAGAAAACAGCAGTGAGATGGCAATGGCCTGGGGCTTTTGTGCGGCAATGCGCTCAGCCAGAGACTCTAAAGATGCACGATCTGGCGCGCGCAGCACTGCGCCTTCGGCGGAAGTCCGCTCGTCCACACCGAAACGCAGCTCCGCGGGTGCCAGCGCAGGATCTTTCTCAAAGAAAAAATCATAGAGTTTCGGACGGTGCTGTCGGCCAATCTCAATTGAGTCTTCAAAGCCTGCTGTGGTCACAAATGCCACGCGTGCGCCTTTGCGCTGCAGGAGCGTGTTTGTCCCAACGGTGGTTCCGTGCAGGACCACAACCTCTTTGCTGTCACCGGAAATTTTGTTCACCGCTCCGGCAATGGCCTCGGCCGGATCGGCAGGTGTGGAGAACACTTTCAGAATGCGCAGCGTGGACGCCTGCAGCCAGACGCAGTCAGTGAAGGTTCCGCCGCTATCGATGGCTATTCTGAGAGGAGTACGTGTGGGCATGGATGATGGCCGCTAAACTGGCGATTCTAACATGCAGCCCGCGGTCATATTTTTTTGCCCATCTGCAGGCCGTCGATTGAGTCGAGGTAATAGCGCGGCAGCACTTTCAGAACAGAATATCCGTGCTTCTTGTAAAACTTGAGCGCAGATTCGTTGTCCACCGCAACTTCGAGTGACACATAATCGCAGCCTGCCTGCTTTAGCTCGGCTTCCGCCGTGGACATCAGCAGTGTCCCAAGGCCGCTGTGCTGGATGGTTGGCGCGACATCAATGGTGATAATTCTGCCCATTAATCCGGTTGCGCGACGTGGACGGAATCGCTCGGCAATTAAAAAGCCCATGATCTTTTCATCCTGCAGGCCGACAATAGAAATTGCTTTAGGCATGTTCAGGAAGAAACTCATTTCATCTGCTGAGTAGGCAATGCCTTCAATAAAGCAGGATTGGTCAATCTCCACCAGACGGTCGAAATCGTCACTATGGTATTTGCGTACCTGGAGCACTGTGACATTGTATGTCCAATGGGAAAACCTTTGAAACACGGTGGGAACAGCAAATCAAAACCTTTGAAACACAGAGGAAAGGAGG
>DASZMF010000366.1:0-2608 GCA_035552035.1 Candidatus Angelobacter sp. | reverse complement strand
CTGAACAAGCTTCTCTGTGGCGCGAGGCCTGAGCAGCCGCTGCATCCCGTGACCGCGGTGACCGCAGCCGAAGAAGATATTTCCCGGCAGTTGTTGAATAGCGTGATTCAAGCCTGGGAAAAAATACGCAATACGTCGGTCGATGGACTGCGCCAGTCTTTTCTGGTGCGCGAGGGCCAGTTGCTGCGCCGAGACTCAGATGATTCGTGGTTGTTGACTGTTTCCACAAAGAGCTATGACATGCTGCTGGACAGCCTGCCCTGGCGTCTTTCACTGGTTCGACAGCCCTGGATGCAAACCGCTCTTCACGTTAAATGGAGATGAACGTTGTGAACGAACATTGCGAAGTACTGGAAAGAGAGCTTAGCTGGCTGGCCGCCTTGATTGACTGCAGTCTCAAACTGTATTTCAAGTGTAATTCCCCGTTTGCGGACGTGCGTGAAATCAATCCACCCTCGCTCGCCTGGTCCACGTCTCTCTATGCGCAAATGGTGCTTGAGCATTCAATGTCCTTTGAGGAGCGCGCCATACTGGCTCTTGCCCTGGCGCCGCATGTCCGTCCCCAGGTACTCGATTCGTTTCTGATTAGAAACGCCGCTCTGGACCGCAGTTTCACCGAATTCGGCGGAGCTATCTCCGGACCACAGGAAGGATTCCAGCCGACTTTGGAAACCGCAGCTTTTATCCTGGCTGGCGCCGACCTGGATCGCCGGTTCGATCTGCAAAGTTTGTTTGCTCCGGGCCACTTCTTTTGCGAGCAGAAGGTTTTTCTGCATGAGGAAACGCAGCCGGGACGCAGCTTCTTTTCCATGGCGCTGCGTCTCACGCCTGAGTATCTTGCCCGCCTCACCACGGGAGAGCGGCACAGACCGGCCTTCAACAGCGCTTTTCCTGCCCAGCGCATCACCACACGCCTGGAGTGGGCGGATCTGGTGCTTGCTGAGCATGTGATGGAAGACGTGGAAGAGATAAGAGCCTGGATCGAACATCGCAACACTCTTTTGCAAGGCTGGGGTCTGGAGCGGCAAATCAAGCCGGGGTTCCGCAGCCTCTTTTACGGACCACCAGGCACCGGCAAGACCCTGACCGCATCGCTTCTGGGCAAAAGCACGGGCCTGGATGTCTATCGCGTGGACCTGTCGCTGGTGGTTTCCAAGTACATTGGCGAGACCGAAAAAAATCTTGCCGGGGTGTTTGACCAGGCGGAGCGCAACGATTGGGTGCTGTTCTTTGACGAGGCGGATGCGTTGTTCGGCAAGCGTACCCAGACTTCCAGCGCGCATGACCGTTATGCCAACCAGGAAGTGGCGTACCTGTTGCAGCGCGTGGAAGATTTTTCCGGAGTAGTGGTGCTGGCTTCGAACCTCAAAGGGAACATTGACGAGGCGTTCGCACGGCGCTTTCAATCGATGATCTACTTCCCGCTTCCGGGGCCGGAAGAGCGCGCTCGTTTGTGGAACGGAGCCTTCTGCTGCCAGTCACGCCTGGACCCCGCGGTAGATCTGGCGCGGATCGCCGAAGAATTCGAAATCAGCGGAGGCGCAATTGTGAACGTGCTGCGTTCGTCATCTTTGGCGACGCTGCGCAGCGGAAGAGATCTCATAGGAGCCGAAGACATTCGCCACGGAATTCGCCGTGAATTCAGGAAAGACGGAAAGGTAATCTGACGCGTGCATGGTGCATCGCAGGGCGCAATTGGCAGGCCAGGGAGCGAGAGAAAAATATGATCGACAAAGCAATGAGTTTTATCGTGGGCGAGATCAACAATCTGCTTTCCACGCGCTTTCAGAGCAACGAGAATATAGCCGTGTTGTCGAGCGTCGCCAACCCTGACGGCACGCTGCCGCCGGGCATCGACAACAAGGTCGTGCTGTCTCTGATCAACGTTGAACGCGAGGCTTCAGTGAATGGAAGCTCCTGGCCGATGCGCCAGCTTCAGGAAGGTTACGGACGTGTAACCCCTCCCCTGGGACTCAACCTGCTGGTGCTGGTTACCGCATCATTCAGTGGCAACTATGCTGAATCACTGAAGGTCTTGAGCAACGTAATGGGGTTCTTTCAGAGCAAGCCCAGCTTTACCGCGCAGAACTCTGCGGCATTTCCGTCAACCATGGAGAAGCTCAGTCTCGAACTGGTGAACCTCAGCATTCATGAGGTCAACAATGTCTGGTCCATTCTGGGCGCGAAATATATGCCGTCCATTGTGTACAAGGTGCGGATGCTTGTGGTCCAGGAAAACTGGATCGCCGAGCGCGTGGCCCCGGTAACCGCGCCTTCTGCCACGGTCAAAAGTTGATGCATCACAGGGGAGGGAAACGATGACGGTCGTGCGCTATACAGAGCTGTTTCACATTGAGTGCTTGCACGCATACTTTGGCGGCGCCGCCTGCCGGAGCCTGGTTCTCTCTCCCACGGAAGGCTGCCGTGCCCTGATGGAGCGTTACCGAATGCTTTTTCGCGGATCAGCTAGTGGCGCTGGAGTGTACGCACCCGTGCAATCACCGCCCGATTTGCTGGAGGGGTTCGATGAGTGGCTACCATTTACTTTCACACTGAGCAACACGGAAGCCGATCTCTACTCTTATACCGATCTGCCGTCAGGGCCGAG
>DASZMF010000365.1:0-6128 GCA_035552035.1 Candidatus Angelobacter sp. | reverse complement strand
TTCTTTTTGATCTGGACGACGGAACGCGTATTGATTGATCCGAAGTGGCGGCTGCTGGTGGCCGTGGGCTTTTGCGGATCGTACACCACGTTTTCCAGCTATGCATTTGAGACCATGGCGTACTTTGAGCAGGGACACTGGGCTTTGTTTGCATCCAATATTCTGGCCAACAATGTGCTTTGCCTTGGCGCTGTTCTCGTCGGCGCGATGATTGCCCGGGCCATTTAATACCTGGCAGTTGAACGTATAGAATTTTTGCAGAAGAAAGCGGCGTCTCAATCCGGAATGAACCAGCCTCGCATGGCAGTACAGATATCGATCTACCTGAGTGAAGACGATCAGTGGCACCACAAGCCGCTCTACATGGAGTTGCTTAAATGCCTGCGCGAGCAGGAAATCATGGCTGCAACGGTGCTGCACACTGTGGCGGGATTCATCGGCCGGAGCCGTGTGAAGACAGCATCTTTAGTCGATGCAGGCGGCAAGCGTCCGATTGTTCTTACTTTTGTGGACACGGCGGACCACATTGACCGTGTGCTGCCCAAGATCAAAGAGATGACTGGGCACCGGCTGATGGTCCGCGAAAATGTGACGGTGGAAGCCGGAGAGATTGAGTAAGAGTTGAACAACTCCTCTTTCTAGCTTTGAAGGCTTTTAATTTGAAGGCTGAGTGCTCACCGCTTCCTTTCTGGCTTTCATTACACGTTCAATCACCTGATGCAGTTCTTCCCGGCTGATCGGCTTGGCAATGTAATCGTCCATGCCGGCGTCCAGGCAGCTTTCTCTATCACCCTTCATGGCATGCGCTGTCATGGCGATCACGGGCAGATGCGCCTGTGTGCCCAATTCCCTTTTTCTGATTTCCCTGGTTGCAGTGAGCCCGTCCATTTCCGGCATCTGCACGTCCATCAAAACCAGGTCAAATTTTTCCGACTGAAGCATTGCGATTGCTTCTTCTCCGGTGTGCGCCACCACGATCTGGTGTCCCATTCTTTCCAGAGTGCGGACTGCGTACCGTTGATTGATCAGGTTGTCTTCCGCTAAAAGAATACGAAACCTGCCAGCTGGCGGTTTTATTTTGCGATGTGGATGACTGATCTCTTCAGTCACCGGCGAAACAGCATGCCGGATGGCTGTAAGTAAATCAAAAAGCGGAACCGGCTTAATCAGATGGGGTGCGATACCGAGCTCGCGGCAGCGCCGGACGGAAGAATAGTAATCGTCAGAAGTCAGAAGCATCACGGTGGCTACGGTGATTTCAGGCGATTGCTTGATGGCCTGGACAAGATCAAATCCATCCATGGCAGGCATACGGCTGTCCGCCAGCAGAACCTGATAAGGATTTGCGCGTCGCGCCGCTTCCTGCAATTCGTGAAGTGCTTCAATCGCAGAGCCCACGGCCGTTACTTTGAGTCCGCAGGCCAGCAGTTCTTCTTCCATGATTTTTCGATTGCTGGCATTATCGTCCACCACTAAAACGCAAAGCCCGGCGAGTTCAGCGTTAGCTGTGCCAGCAGGCAGGCTACCGGCGACCGCCTGCAGTCGCGCCGTAAAATAAAACGTTGACCCTTTGCCCACCTTGCTTTCCAACCAGAGTTTGCCTCCCATCAAAGATGCGATGCGGGTAGAAATGGCGAGTCCCAGTCCGCTTCCGCCGTACTTGCGCGTAGTGGAGGTATCGGCCTGAGAGAAGGCATCAAAGATGAGCGTTTGTTTTTCTGCTGGAATACCGATGCCAGTGTCACACACGGAGAAACGCAGGCAAACTCCGCCGGAGTTGAACTCTTCCGCAACCACACGCAATACCACTTCACCTTTTTCAGTGAACTTGATCGCGTTTCCAATAAGATTGATGAGTATCTGCTTGATGCGATCCGCATCACCCAGCAGGCATGCCGGAATGGCAGGATCGATCTGATAGGCCAGTTCCAGCCCCTTCTGGTGAGCGCGCAGCGCCATGGTCCGGCTGGCCTCTGCAACCGTCTCAGTAAGGTCAAACTCGCGAACGTCAAAAGCCAGCTTGCCGGCTTCAATCCTGGAGAAATCCAGAATGTCATTGATCACGACCATCAACGAGTTCGCGGAATCCTGCGCCATGGTGACCAGCTGTTTTTGGTCCGATGAAAGTTCGCCCTGATCGACGAGATCCAGCATTCCGGTGACGCCATTGAGCGGCGTGCGTATTTCATGGCTCATATTGGCCAGGAACTCACTCTTGGCCTGCGTGGCGGCTTCAGCGATTTCTTTAGCTGCCTGTAATTCCCGCGTGCGACGCGCCACCAGAACGGTCAATTCCCGCTCCCGCATGTGGACCTGGCGAATGCGTAAAAGATAAATGCCAATGGGAGAGAGCACCATCACCAATCCGCAGAACAGATAAAACCAGGCGGTCTGGTAGAAACGTGGCTTCAGATAAAAAGCGAACGATGCGCCTTCCTCATTCCACACGCCGTCGTTATTCGCAGCCTTCACGCGGAAGGTATAGTGCCCCGGCGGAAGGTTGGTGTAGCGCATAAATCCTGGAGTAGAAGGTGTGCTCCACTCCCGCTCAAAGCCTTCCAGCATGCACTTGAAGACGACTCGCTTGGGGGCGAAATAACTGAGCGCGGCATATTGGAATTCCAGTTCCCCCGCACCTGCGGGAACACTGGCCCCTGACATTACGTGTTGCTGTTGATTGATTTTGACGGATTCAATTACCACGGGCGGCGCCAGGGGATTACGTGGCAAGTTATTGGGATCAACCACGACCACGCTCTTGAGGCAGGCAAACAATAATCTGCCATCACGCGTTTTCCAGCCCGAATACTGGCTTCCACCGTTGCATTCGGAGCTTTCCATTCCATCCGCAACCCCGTATCCTTGCGAAGCTACATGCTTTACCTGGCCTTCGGCGAGGTCATTCAGGTCGCTTTTTTTCACGCTGAAAATACCACGGTTCGAACTCATCCAAAAATTTCCGAGATCGTCTTCCAGAATGCTCCATGTTGTATCGTCAAAGAGCCCTTGCCGGACACTGATGCTGGAAACTTTGCCGTCCTTAATTCTTTTGAGCCCGCCGCCGTAGGTGCCAATCCAGAAAACATGGTCTGCATCTTCATAGATCACCATTACAGCGCTGCCCATGCCGAGATCTTCTGAAGATTCCTGCAGATCGACGGTGCTAAATTTTCCGTTACGGAAAACATTGAGACCTGCATCCGTCCCAAACCACAGATCACCTTGATGGTCCTGCTTGATCGCCCACACACGATTGCTACCGAGCCCGTCTTTGGTGGTGTAGTTGGTAAATTTGCCATTGTGCAGACGGCTGACACCACCGGAAAATGTGCCGATCCAAATATCGCCTGTAAGGTCTTCATAGATGGCGGGAATCCAGTTGTCTGCCAAGCCATCCGCTTTGGTATAGGTTTTAACTGCGTGACCGGTAAATTTGTTGAGCCCGCCTTCGTCGGTACCCGCCCAAACATTTCCGGCGCGATCCTGGAACAAGCTGTACACATAATTATTGGCAGCACCTTTATTGGTGAGATACGGAGTGACCTTGCCATCCTTCATGCGGAAGAGGCCTGTGCTGGTTCCGATCCATAGACTACCGTCAGGATCTTCAAAGATTGTGCGCGGCGAGCCACTCAATCCTGCGTCGCTTCCATAATTGGTTAATGCGCCTTCCTTGAAGCGATTGATACCGCCAGTTTCCGTTCCCACCCAGAGACTGCCTTCATGGTCCTGAACAATGGACTCAACAAAATCTCCACTGAGCCCGTTCCTGGATGAATAACAATCAAACTTGCCACCGAATAGCCGGCAGACACCTTCACCCTCAGTCCCTATCCAGATTGTGTCCTGCTGGTCTTGATAAATGGTATGAACGGGAGCTTTGGGCAGGCCTTGTGCGGCGCCATAATGCGTGACCTTACCGTCTCTTAATTCATCGAACCCAGGATTTTCCTTGCCAATCCAAAGTGAGCCGCTGCGATCGCGTAAAATCGCCTTGACCGATTCTTTGTTGCTGATGAATGGAGAGTAAGCGCCCATAGGCTTGCCGCCTACAATCAAATCAAGCCCTGAACTGGTGCCCACAACCAGACGGCCCTGGGCATCTTCCGCAATGGCGTGCACGCTATTGTCAGAGAGTCCATCTTTTTTTCTTAGGATGTTGATTTTGCCATCAACAAATTCATTCACCCCATCCGTTGTGCCGACCCAAAGATTTCCATTACCGTCCTGAAAAATGGATGTAATGGAATTGTTGGAGAGCCCATGGTGGGTCGAATAATTCTTGAACTGCCCATCCTGGTAGCGAACCAGGCCACCGCCGAAGGTGCCAATCCATAAGGCCCCAGCAGTATCTTCAAACAGTGTGCGGATATCATTGTGGTGAATGGCATCCGTGGTGGCTTTATTGAAAACTTTGAATTCAAGACCATTGAAACGGACGAGGCCTTCCTGCGTTCCAATCCAGAGATAGCCGTCCCTGGTCCGCAGCATAGCCTGAATGCTGTTTTGCGGAAGCCCATCTTCAGAGCGCCACACGGTGTGCAGATATTGTGAGATAGGTTTATGCGGATCCAGCGACCATAGGCTGGATGTAAAGCAAAAAATAAAAAAGAGGAGCAGCAATCGGCTTAATGCTGCACCTCTTTTAACTGATGAGCCTGAACCCGGATTAAGAGCGTGGCAAAGAAAGTTCATTCGGCAGTAGCCCCGTTGCTCCATAACATAACCCATTCCGCAACACATCCTTGCCGAATATAAGGAAAATGCAACGGTTTGAATTCTAAAATTCTACAAATGTAAAAAGTTAGAAAACATTAATTTACAGTCGGTTTTGCTGGATCGTTATACAACAATAACTTACACATTTAGCGTCCCGCAGCAGGCGCGTGATGAGGCAAAGGTACTGGCATCTCTGACACGTTCCATGCCCAGGCTGCCAGCAGCGCAGCGCCTTCATTGATCTCATCGGGAATGACTTTATCGAATGTGTCTGTCTGGCTGTGGTGCGCCTCACGATAATGCGCCGGCTTCTGTATACAGAAATAAGACGGCACGCCAGCACGCAAAAATGCCACGTGGTCTGACGAACCAAAATAACGGGTGCTCAACGGGAGCAGATCAAACACCTCACGCAATGGTTCATAAATTTCGCCCATCAGCGGAGCGGTCTCATACAAATTTTCCAGCGCAATGCTGAAAACTTTTCCTGTGCCGGTATCATGCACCAGGGCGGCATCCATTTTTGGAATTTCACTGGCGTGGTTCTTCATAAATAAATCAGCGCCCACGCCTCCCTGCTCTTCACCGGTAAATAGGATGAACGTAATTGTGCGCTTGGGCTTCCAGCCGAGAGCTTTTAAAGTACGCGCGGCTTCCAGAACCGCCATGGACCCTGTGCCGTTATCCAGAGCGCCCTGGCCGAGGTCCCATGAATCAAGGTGTCCGCCGATGATGACGCGTTCGTCAGGAAATTCACTGCCTTTAATTTCACCCACCGTGATGGAAGCCGGCACCGGTCCCGGGCTGAACGTCCCGGTAAGATTGATTTTGAGCGAAACCGGGCCAACGGCGGCCAACCGATAAATCAAGCTGAAATCTTCATGAGTAGCAAATGCCAGCGGAATTTCTGACGGCTGGTAGCGGCTAAACGCGCTCATGTTAAAAAGATTGTCAGTCTTGCCGCTATCGAGCAACACAACGGCAGGCTGCTCTTGCGAGAGTGCTGCCATGATTTTGGCTCGATCTTGAAAGCTCATACGCGGTGCTTTGGACAGGCCTTTGTCCGGGGCGATTACGGCGTCATAGGCGTTTTCTTCAGGATCGGTGGGAATTTCAGCGGGCTTGTTCAGCAGAACGATTGCGCCCTTCAGCTTGCCTTTGGACTTGGTGAGATCGTCCATGGAATCCATGCGGACTACGGCGACGGAGCCAGAAACTTCTCCGGGAGTAGCTTTGCTCCAGCCGAGTGCGCGCACGCCGATCTGGCGCTGAATGGGCGCGGTTATTTCCGCTGTGTCCACGCCGCGATAGTAAGCATGGGCAACCTCAGTGGTCTCAAGATGCGCGTCAATGCCGTAGTCATGGAAGCGCTTGAGCGTCCAGTCACTGGCTTGCTGCATTTGCTTTGA
>DASZMF010000364.1:0-3240 GCA_035552035.1 Candidatus Angelobacter sp. | reverse complement strand
CGCGAAGGCGGGAACAAGATTGGCTACTACGAAGCGCCCGATGGCGAAAACGAATCGCTCTTTGCCGCGGATTACATCTCTCGCTATCTGAAGAAGATGAAAGAAGAGGGTAAAGACGACGTTCGCGTGGCCATACTCTATCGGCTCAATTCGCAATCCCGACTGGTGGAAGAGGCCATGCGTCGCTACCAGCTTAAGTATCAGGTAGTCGGTGGATTTTCATTCTACGAGCGTGCAGAAATCAAGGACATGATCAGCTATCTCAAGCTGATCAATAATCCCCAGGATTCCATTGCGCTGTTGCGCGTGATCAATACGCCGGCACGTG
The DNA here is from genome assembly GCA_035552035.1 of Candidatus Angelobacter sp. Lineage (GTDB taxonomy): Bacteria > Acidobacteriota > Terriglobia > Terriglobales > Acidobacteriaceae > Angelobacter. The sequence continues at coordinate 2,912 of DASZMF010000364.1, read as the reverse complement.
GCATTGGGAAATCGACTATTGAAACGATTGAGAGGCTGTCGCTGGAAACAGGCATGTCGCTCTGGTCGGCTATCAGCGAGGCCATTGAGCGGCAGCTGCTTCCGGCACGCGCGCTAGCTGCGCTGAAAGGCTTTAAAGATCTCATTGATGATGCGCGGGCCATGCTGCTGGGAACGTTTGGCGAGCGCGTGGCGGAGACGGCACAAACTGAGAATCAAGCACACCGCGGAGGCGCGGAGGCGCGGAGAAAAGAAGAGTCAGAAAAGGAAGCCGAAGCTGCTGACACTTCGTTTGATACTTATCAACTCGGCGAGAACATCAGCTTTGATTTCGGTTCGAACGATCCAGAACCAGAAGAGCCGGAATTAGCAGACGAGGCAACGGCATTTCCAACCGACGAGGATGAAGCAGAAGCGAGCCAGCCTGCCAGCACGGAAGCCATCGAAGGCTTTCGCACGCCCGGTGGTGTAGCTAGCATTCCGGAAGTGCTTAAGTTCCTGATTGACCGCACCGGATACATCAAGCAGCTGGAAGAAGAAAATACGCCGGATGCGCTGGCGCGCATCGACAACCTGCGCGAACTGGTGAACGCCTCAATGGACTCGCGTGACCGCGGCGAGACGCTGGCAGAGTTTCTTGACCACGCGGCTCTGGTGAGTGACGTGGATACGTATGATCCGCGCGGCACGGTTACGCTCATGACGCTGCACTCGGCCAAAGGGCTGGAGTTCGGCCTGGTCTTTTTGCTGGGCATGGAAGAAGGTTTGTTTCCGCATTCGCGGGCATTCAACGATCCTGACCAGATGGAAGAAGAGCGCCGGCTTTGCTATGTGGGCATGACCCGTGCCATGGACCATCTGGTGCTGAGTACAGCGCGCTATCGCCGACGCTATGGAACGGACATGCCGGACGCCACGGTGCCCTCGCGTTTTCTGGAAGAGGTACCGCCGCAGTTACTGGAAGAGCTGGGCGCGTCGCGTTCGCGGACCAAGCCTACCTACCAGGACGCGGACTATGGCGACCAGCATTACAGCTATGAAGATGAAGACCAGAGCGCGCCTTCCACGGTGAACCGTCAGCGGGCCGTGGCGCAGGCCAAGCCCAAGAATGGCGGGTATTCCGGGCATAAATATAATTCCATCGATAACATTGCTGATTTCTTTGCTTCGCGCGGCAAGAAGTTCACCAAGCCCCAGATTCCAGTGGAGAAGCCGACTGGCGGCAGCTCTTTCCGGCCCGGACAGCGCGTGAAACACCCTAAATATGGCGAGGGAGTGGTTTATCGGCGCGAAGGTGAGGGAGAAGACGCTAAGATTACGGTACAATTTCCAAAGTTCGGATTGAAAAAGCTGGTGGAAAAGTTCGCGCACCTTGAGAGGGCGTAGCGCTTTCGCAGTTTATTTTTTGAGAAGTTATCTTTGACTAGGACAGGTACATGGCAAATACGAAAGCATTGAGCAAGGAAGATCGCAAGAAAACAAAGCGCACGGCGCGCAAGAAACAGGCGCCCAAGAAGCCCCGTGAATATGCACGCGGCTCCAAGAAGCCCAAGGTGAAGCAGATAGTCCGCGGCGCGTCCAAGCGCTAAGTCAGTTTTGCTGATGGCGTAGAGGCGCAATTGATTTGCGTCTCTGCGCCGCATGGCTCGTCTGTCCGCATCCGCATCTCCGATTGAAGGAGGCCTTTCTGGCCAGCCAACTCTTTGCCAAGAAGTCCATTGACAAGCTGATTTCTGACTCGGAAAACCCTGAGCACAGGCTCAAAAAAACTCTGGGTCCGTGGTCACTCACGGCGCTGGGCATTGGCGCAATCATTGGCTCCGGTATTTTTGCTCTGACCGGAACCGCAGCTGCTGGCGAGGTTGGCGATCCTTCTTTCTATAAAGTCCAGGTGCTCGATTTATTTATGCACTTGATCCACGGCGGAGGCCTGCATGACATAGTCATGTATGGCAGACCGCCGGCCGGACCGGCGATTGCAATTTCGTTTTTGCTGGTAGCAGTTGCTTGTGCATTTTCCGGGCTGTGCTATGCGGAACTGGCATCCATGATTCCGATTGCCGGCAGCGCTTACACCTACAGCTATGCAACTCTGGGTGAGTTGATTGCCTGGATAATTGGCTGGGACCTGATTCTGGAATATGCGGTCAGCAACGTGGCTGTCGCGGTGAGCTTTGCTGGTTACTTCAAGGCGCAGCTGGCGGCGTTCGGTGTAAACCTGCCGGATAAATGGTCCACTCCGGTTTTTACGCCCGATGGTTGGAGCCACTCTTACTTTAACTTTCCGGCTTTCCTGATCGTATTTATTTTGACGGTGTTGCTGGTGCGCGGCATAAGAGAGTCTGCCAAGGCCAACAACATTATGGTAATGGTCAAAATTGGCGCGATCTTTCTCTTCCTGGTGGTTGGCGGCATGCTGGTGAAGCCGGCGAACTGGCATCCTTTCGCGCCGAGCGGGTTCCCTGGAATCATGGCGGGCGGCGCAATTATTTTTTTTACATACATTGGGTTCGATTCTGTTTCCACAGCGGCGGAAGAGTGCCGTAGTCCGCAACGGGATTTGCCTTTTGGCATCATTGCATCACTGATTGTCTGCACTATTCTTTATATCGGCGTGGCGATTGTGTTGCTTGGCATGATGCCTTACAGCACTTTTGCCATGGCCGGTGAAGCCAGCGATGCGCCAGTGATTTACGCGCTCAAGCATCTGGGCGCAAACCACTTTTTTCAGGCTGTGATTATTCTGGGTGCGCTTACCGGCATGATTTCTTCGCTGCTGGTGTTTCAGTATGGACAAACGCGCATATGGTTTGCCATGTCGCGCGATGGATTGCTGCCCAAGTTTTTTTCAACGCTACATGCCACTTTCAAAACGCCGCACTGGTCAACATGGATTGCGGGGCTGGTGGTTGG
>DASZMF010000363.1:0-3777 GCA_035552035.1 Candidatus Angelobacter sp. | reverse complement strand
CGGCTTGCCCAGATCGCCAAATGGCCACAACCCAAACGCTTTCAGGAAGCCGTCATCGTGTTTTTCCACCAGCATCTTCGCCGTTCTCTCTGCGGGCCATGGACTCGCCAGCCGCTCCGGGCGATCGGCAATCCAGAAAGCAGTCATGCCCATTACCGTGGCGTCGCGCGTGAGCAGGTCAGCTTTTACTTTGTCAAAAGTATCCACTGCGGAATGGTGCGTGTATTTGTATTCCGGCGAATCCTGCCCCATGTTGATGCCCGGCAGCCCGGCCAGAATAAACGGCCCAGCGTCTGTGCCAAAAACCGCGTCGTCATTCACTTCCACGTCGCCAAACGACTTTACTGACTCAGCGAATTTTTTCACCGCCGGCACAAGGTCGTCGTGGCCGCCCATATTCAGGCTTGTCACTGCACCTTGTCCATTATCCAGAATGAGCGCCGCAACGTGATTGGCCAGTTCGTCTTTATGCATCTTGGTATAGGCCAGTGAGCCCAGCAGGCCTTCTTCTTCGCCGGTAAAGAGCACAAAGCGAATCGTCCGTTTGGGTTTGTAGCCGCTGAGCAGAATTGCCTTGGCCGCGCCCAGCGTTGTTGCGACGCCGCAGCCGTCATCGGTAGCGCCATCTGCCAGGTCCCATGAATCCAGATGCCCGCCAACTACAATTACCTGCTCCGGATGCTCACTCCCACGAATCTCTCCCACCACGTTCGCCGAATCCGCCGGCCCGCTGGTGACTTTATTCTGCACGTTGATCTTCAAGCGTATCGGCTTGCCCTGATCCAGAAACCGCGTGATTTGCAGCTGGTCTTCAGCAATCATGCTGACCACCGGGATTTCGTAGTACGTGTCGAAGCCCATTGCGCCCGTGTGCGTCAGGTGCATGCCCGTGGCAAACGATCCGCCCTGGCCTCCGATGACCGCCACGGCATGCACGTCATGCGCTTTTTTCAGGAAGTCGCCAAACTTGGCGAAGCCGGCCATGGCCGCTGGCCCCGTGGGAGCCGCGCCTTTTTTCACAATCAAAATCACTTTTCCGGCCCACGATGCGGAATTATTCTTGAGCTCATCTTCCAGTTTATTCACGTTCACCGGAACAATCTCAGCTTCTTCTCCGCCTGCTTTGGTGGAACCCACCCAGCCCATGGCATCCACGGTCAGGCGGCGATGTATCGGCGCAACCAGCTCCGCTTCAGCCGCGCCGCGGGTCCATCCATGCGATATCTGCCATTTCTCCGCATGCACGTTGTCCAGTCCCATGGCTTTCATTTTGCGCATGCCCCACTCCACTGCCTGCGCCGCCTGCGGAGAGCCCGTCACACGCCCGCCAATGTAGTCAGAGAGTTCTTCCAGATCGTCCATGGCTTCAGCGCTCATCATGCCTTGTCCGGCAATCGCCGTCAGCGCCGGCAAGGTGCCATCCTGTGCGGGAGCGGTGGGTTCTGCAATAGAACGCTCAGCAACAACAGGAACTGGGTCAGGACGCCCCGCAGGATTCGCGGCAACGCCACGCAGTGAAAAGCAGAGAAGTATTGCCAATCCAGCACTGGATGCAAGCAGCAGTTTACGCATGTGAAATTAAACCTCAGAGAGAAATATCGATCAGGGTGAAGGCAGATTATATTCCTTTATTTCAGACGTGGGACCAAGCACAGGGTAAGCAGCTATTGCACTGCTAAACAATGATTTCTAAAATGAAAGAGCCTTGCGAGAGCTACTTCATCACCATAGGCCATTCCGCAAAAGCAGAGCACCCGGTATGCGCAGGGATTAAAGACAGGCTTCACATTTTTAAAAAGCTGCTTTAAGTTACAGCAACGTTCCGCGCGCGGAAGACATCGCATTCCTTAGCATGCTTGATATCCGCATTGGGACCTCTGGTTATCACTATAAACACTGGCTGGAAACGTTCTATCCACCGAAGACTCCGGCTGCAAAAATGCTGGCGTACTATACCCGGCAATTTGACACGGTGGAGCTGAACAATAGCTTCTACCGCCTGCCGACCATTGCTGCCTTTGCGGCATGGCGCAAAGCCACGCCCGGCAATTTTGTTTTCGCGGTCAAAGCCAGCCGCTTCATCACGCATAACAAGAAACTCAAAGACCCGGAAAATGCCGTGGATAACATTCTGGCTCGCGCCGCTCATCTGGGCCAGAAGCTGGGGCCAGTATTGTTTCAGCTTCCGCCGCGCTGGAAGGTAAACGTTGCGCGATTGGAGGCGCTGCTGGAAATTCTTCCGCGCGACCATCGTTACGTTTTTGAATTTCGCGAAACCAGCTGGATGACCGCGGAAGTCTATCGCGTGCTTCGCCGCTACAACGCTGCCTTCTGCATCTACCAGCTTGCCGGATATCAATCACCGCTGGAGATCACCGCGGATTTCACCTATGTGCGGCTTCATGGCCCCGATGCTGGAAAATATCAGGGCAGTTACAGTAATCCTGAACTGGGCAAATGGGCAGAGCGCATTGACGATTGGGCCACGAAGCTAAAAGGCATCTACGTCTATTTTGATAACGATCAGGCAGGTTACGCCGCGCACAACGCCATCACTCTGCGCAAAATGGTTTTTGGCACGGCTGCCCCTGCGCAGCAGGCTGCCTGAAAATAAAACGGATCTGCAAATAACTATGGAATAAATTCTCCTCCAGCCGGTTATTAAGTTAAATTTACTTGAGACCGATAACCATAGCTGGGGGAGCTTTACTTGCGTAAGACGCGTGTCAGCCTATTCCTATTCCTATTTCTTTTCGCGGCCGCGGCCTGCGCACAGGACGCCAATCCCGGCCGCCCTACCGTCGCCACGCCGGCTACGCTCACACCAACCGGCTACGTGCAGTTTGAAACCGGCGTGCTCAGCTCTGAGAATTCACCCGGTCTCGCCAATCAGTTCGGTGTGAATGAGGTAATCAAATTCGCGCCTACGTCGCGCCTGGAATTCATTGTTCAGAACCAGCCATTCGTCCACACCGATCTTGGCCCTGCCCGCACCAACGATCCTGATGACGTCTCACTCGGCCTGCAAGCCGTGCTTGTCACTGGAACCAAGAAACGACCGACCATCGCCGTAAGTTATTTTCACCGCGTGTATGAAGGCACCGCGCCGGACCTTGATATCGGTTCAAACAGTCAGTCTGCAATTTTTCTGATTTCAACCGATGTTCTGGGCTTCCACATTGACACCAATGCGATGTTTAACGAGCAGCTAGAAAATGCGGTGCGGCGTGCGCAATTCGGCCAGACGCTCTCTATTGCGCATGGCCTTCCGCATAAACTGGGATTGGGCGGCGAACTCTGGCACTTCACGCAGCCGTTTCTGAATGGAAACGCCGTGGGCTTTCTCTTTGGCCCCACTTACACGCCAAAGAAAAATTTAGTGTTTGACGTGGGCTTCAATCGCGGACTTACCTCAACCAGCACACGCTGGGAGGTCTTTGCGGGATTCACCTATCTCTTGCCGAAAAAGCTGCTCTAGCTGTGAGCTTTGCTCGCCACTTCCAGCCGTGTGTTCGCACGGTCTAACGCCGCTTGCGCATCTTTGTTGCCTTCAACGCCGGCTTTCTGTAGTTCAGCTTCAGCTTTTTTCTTGGCTGCTTCAGCGCGCGCGGTATCAATGTCTTCCGCTTTTTCCGCTGTCTCCGCCAGGATGGTGACTTTGTTTTGCAGCACTTCAGCAAAGCCCCATGCCACAGCCAACCGTTTGGTTTTGCCGGCGTTGTTATAGCTGATGGCGCCTACAGCCAGCTCTGTGATGAGCGGCGCGTGGCCCGGCAG
>DASZMF010000362.1:0-1827 GCA_035552035.1 Candidatus Angelobacter sp. | reverse complement strand
AAAATATTTTTCTGTGCTTGCGCCGAGTCCATGTTGAGTGTAACAGTTTAGTCGGTTCCAGAAAGCGCCTGCCAGCCGCGTCGTGAGAGGTCCCAGAAAATCATGTAGCCCGCTCCGCCGGCAATCGCCAGCAACAACAAGCCAAGCCCCAAATTGCCAAAAATAATTTTGCCGATCCCAAACAGCGTGGCATAAACCAGCACGCAGCCCATGATCCAGTCAAAAGTGTTGCTGCCCACGTCGCGGACTTGAGGAATCTCCGGCGCCAGCGCGGCAATCTACTTCCAGCCATGCACCGTTGGCCGCACACGACGATAAAACGCCAGCAGCTTTTCTTCTGACTCAGGCGGAGTAAGAAAAGTAGCCGCGATCCATGCCACCGTAGTGATTCCTGCCGTAATCAATGAAGTCTTGGCAAACGTCACCGGATCATCCCCGGGAAAATGCTTGTGAAGATAAATAGCAACCACTGCCGCCACCAGCATGGCGCTGATCTCGCTCCAGGCATTAATCCGCCACCAGTACCAGCGCAGGATATACACCGCTCCCGTGCCCACGCCAAGCCCCAGCACAATCTGCCAGCCCTGGCCCACGGAGTGCAGCTGCCCGGCCACATAGCCGCTAAGCAACACCAGAAAAATCGTAAACAGCCGCCCCATGCCCACGTAATGCTTTTCTGTTTTTCCACGCACCATAAACCGGCGGTACAAGTCGTTTACCAGATAGGAGACTCCCCAGTTCAACTGCGTTCCCAGCGTGGACATAAATGCCGCCAGAAAAGCCGCCACCATCACACCTCGCAGCGCCGGAGGAAGAAAGTCACGCAGCACCATCACATAACCCTGCTGCGGATTCGCGCCAAAAGCTGCATCCGGACGCAAGCCGCCATGCGGTGAATACACTGCCAGCGCCACCAATCCGGTGATAATCCATGGCCACGGCCGCACCGCATAATGCGCAATGTTGAACCACAACGTTGCGCCCAGAGAATTTTTCTCGTCCTTGGCGCAAAACATGCGCTGCGCAACATAGCCGCCGCCACCCGGCTCTGCCCCCGGATACCACGCAGACCACCACTGCACACCCAGATACATAAGAAAGGTCAGTACCGGCAGAGTCCATACGGCGCTTGAAGTCCAGCCTAGGTGGAAGTCAGGAAAGAAAGCCAGCGGATCTGAAGTCTGTGCTCCGGTCTTGTGCACTTCCTGTCCAACAATCTGCAACTGTAATTTCAGCGCCTGCATGCCGCCGATCTTCACCACAGCAACCCACGCCAGCACTACCACCATGGTCATCTTTAAAATGAATTGAAATAAATCTGTAACCAGCACGCCCCACAACCCGCCAATCGACGTATAAATCCCGGTAAAAGGAATCAGCACAAAAATGCAGATCAGCAGCGCCGTATGGCTGGGCTCGCCCAGCGTGTAATGCACCATGGTGTGTCCGCCCAGTGTGAGCGCCACAACTTTGCCTTGCGCAATCAGAGGCCCCAGCAAAACGGCAATAATGCTGACCATTGCATTCGTGACCCAGCCCAGAATCAGGCAATTCATTGCCAGTCCAAGATAGATCGCTTTAAACCCTCGCAGAAACGCCGCTGGTGCGCCGCCGTAACGTATCTCCGTCAACTCCACATCAGTCAGCACTTCCGCCCGCCGCCAGTAGCGCGCAAAAAAGAAGACGGTCATCATGCCGCCCAGGCATGATGTCCACCAGATCCAGTTGCCGGCAATTCCCTGCGTGGCAATTACGCCGCTCACAAACAAAGGCGTGTCCGCGGCAAACGTTGTCGCCACCATTGAAGTTCCGGCCAGCCACCATGAG
>DASZMF010000361.1:0-1553 GCA_035552035.1 Candidatus Angelobacter sp. | reverse complement strand
CAGAATGCCCAGATCAGCGCGCTGCTGGCTTACGTCATGCGCGACGGTGCGAGCGTAGTCAGGGTAGTCCACTGACTCCGGCGACGACGTGCCTTCATCGCAAACATCCAAACCCTGCTGTTGCAGGTGCTGTTTGATTTGGTCTTTCAGCTCGAAACCGGCGTGGTCTGCGCCCAGGGCAATTTTCATGAGAAGCATTTTACTGAGCGGCTGTTTACTTAGCCATTCTTTTACTTTCAGTGCTCCAGTGAGCATTTAGCCACTCTTGGCAAAATCTGCGCGAAAAATGAAAAAGGCCAGCCTTGAAAGGCCAGCCCTAAAACCAATGGTATTGATTTCGTAATTTTAATATTTTTAACTCAACCCAGGTTTAGTGGTGATTGGCGAACTTAATGCCTTCTTCTGTGTGGTGAATAGCGTCATTAGTGGCTTTGAGAGCGGCAATGCGGTGTCCGTCTTTATCGGCTTCGGCCTGTTCCAACTCGGCTTTCGCCAGTTTCAGGTGCTCCAGAGCTGCCTTCATGTGCGGTTGCTCTTCAACGGTTGCTGTGGCCATGGTTACCGGCGCGGCGAAGATGCCAAACATCACGAGCAAAGCCAAGGTCTTAAAGATAGTCTTCATCGTCAAGTCCAATCCTTTCTCTCAAAAAAAACAGCTGGTATAAAAGCTAGCTTTGCGCAAGTTGGATTGTGAATGAACAATACTGCCCATCCGAAAGTCCAGCACCTTTTGGGATAACAGCCCGGCATCCTGTAAATATGCACCTGCGATACCTACGTAAGGTGATTGCTGGCTTGTATTGAAGCGGCTTTTCATCGGATAATCACGCTTCGCGTCCCCACGAAAAATTGATTGAGGTAATTATGGCCACAAAGCCCGTGCAAGAAGCGGAAACAGATATGACCGGTGACACACGAGGGCCGGTACAGGCTTATAAGTACGTTCTGTTTGAAGTGATTGACTCCATTGCGCGGCTCACGCTGAACCACGCTCCGCACAACGTGCTTACCGTGCCCATGATGAAAGAAATGGCGGAAGCCATTGAGAGCCTCAACGGACGCTCAGATGTGAAAGCTATTTTGCTGCAATCGTCGCAGCAGGCGTTTTCTGCGGGCATTTCACTCGAAGACTCGCGCCCCGATCGCGTGTTCCAGACGCTGGATGCATTTACCCGCGTCTTCCAGGCGATGGTCGATATCTCAAAGCCTGTAGTCGTTGTGGTGAACGGTCCGGCCATTGGCGCAGGATCAGAGCTGGTAGGTTTTGCCGACGTGGTATTGGCAACGCCGAAAGCAAAATTTGCGCAGCCTGAAGTAAAGCTGGGAGTGTTTCCGCCATTCGCCGCCGTGATGTTGCCGCAGTTGATTGGCACCAAGAAAACATACGAGCTGATTCTTACCGGCGAAGCTCTCTCCGCTGAAGAAGCCCTTAACTTTGGCTTTGTGAACCGAGTGGTTCCCGAAGCAGAGCTGCAAAAGCACGTTGACGCGCTGATCGCAAGAATCTCTGAATTCAGCGGCCCGGTGCTGGAAGTGACCAAACGCGTGATCAG
>DASZMF010000360.1:0-5586 GCA_035552035.1 Candidatus Angelobacter sp. | reverse complement strand
ATAATCAGCCCTTTGTAGTCAATCTTTTTACGCAGCACGTCCTGCATCCACTTGCGGGAGAGGGAAGCCGGAAGCTTGTTGTTGGTGACCTCAGGATAGGAAGCGTGGGCCACCATCACAAACGGAATCTGGCGGCGCAGTTCACGGTACGGAACCAGGTCTTCCGCCCACATTTTCTTCCAGCTCTTCTGCACCACCGGCATGTCATGGTGGCTATCAAGATTGCCTTCGCCCAGTCCGGGAAAATGCTTGCCACAGCCCAGGACTTTGGAATCTTTGAGTCCGCGCAGAAATTCGCGCGCATAATCAACGGTCTTTTTCGGATCGTCTGAAGCCGTACGGCTGGTGAGCACAGAACGCGACGCCTCAAAGCCCAGGTCAAAGACCGGCGCGAAATCTGTGTTAAAGCCTAGCGCCCGCGCTTCCAGCCCCAGAATTTTTCCATGCATGCGGAACAGCTTGCGATTGCCCGTGGCCACCACGTCCGCGACAGAAGGCGCAGGGGCAATGACTTTCTTCAGCCGATCCACCGTGCCGCCTTCAAGGTCAACACAAAGAAACATGGGGACGCGCGTGGTGGCCTGGGAATCGCGCAGCAATCGCCACGTCTGCAGCGGGTCCTCAATATTGCGCGCAAATAAAATTACGCCGCTGGGCTGCAGCGTGGAAAGCGTGGTGCGCAGCTTGCTGTCTATGGCCAGTCCGTCATAGCCGAGAATCAGCAGTTGTCCCACCTGCTGGCGAAGGGTGTCAGTTTTAGCCATGCTCTTTTGATTATACGAGCTTCCCGATTATACGAAGTTCGCCCGCAATAGAGACTGGGTTTTGTGATTTTTCCAGCTTTGCCACGCGCTGACTGAGTTTGTCAGCGCGACAGCATCACCTGCACGCGCTCCCGCTATTGTCTGGAAAGCCGGGAATCGGATGGCCCTGCAGGTCGCGATTCTGGTAACGGCAATTGGTATTGAAGTTGGGGTCCTGGGAAAAATCAACGCGCAATGAATTGTCGATGTGATTGTCCTGGAAGGCATTGCTTAAATTAGCCACGCTGTTGTTGGTGGAATAACTCCAAATGGCGGTCAGGTCATGGCCGCCGTCAGACTGAATTGTGTTCTGAGTAAATAAAGAGTCCCGTACCTGCCCGTGCAAGACGATGCCAATTGATCCTGATGTATTCATTTTTATGGAATTGCCAGAAACATTCCAGTTGGTAAATGTCTGGCTGTTGTTGAAACCGCCTATCACCATTGCATATTTGGCGGAATGGATGAACTGATTATTCTGCACAAGGATTCCATTGTTTGAGAAACTGTCAGCGTTGAAGCCATAAGAAGAGTCCTGGGAGATGTTGTCATGGAACCAGACATTGCCCATGGCCCAGCCTCCATATGCAATGTAATAGCCGTGCACCGTATTGTTGCGCACTTCGGCCACCGCGTTACTCACCACAATGCCATCCATGACTCCACCTGGCGGGGAACCACTCGTCATGGGACGGCCGGCATTGGCGACCGTGACATCTTCAATCAAATTTCCCTTGCTTTGCAGTTGCTCCTCGTTATTTCCCCAGATCCTCACCGCGAAAACTTCATAGTCGATATTCCTGAAGCCTGCATCGCCTGATGTGCCAACCACGTTTACATTATGGAGCCAGTCATTTCCATCGTCTGACCGCAGAATAATGCCTTCCAGGTTCAATGGAGTGCCGCCCACGGGAGTAAGTTGATCGTGGTTCGCATCAATCGTCATGTCAGAAATCTCTACGCCGGAAGACTGGACGGAATGTGTTCCAATCACCACGTTGCGACCGCCATTGAACGCTGAACCGTCAGGGTTCAGATACTGTTCCTGCAGAAAGTCTACAAGCTGCAGCCTGGTGTGGCTCACGCCACGTCCATGGATCTTCCAGTTTTTCTCCACGGTAAAGCCTCGTGGAGTGCCCTGCGAGTGGCCCACATTTACCACCCAGTCAAACTGGCCGTTCGTCTGAAAAGTTGTGCCGGCCAGGCAGACGATCAGGTTTTCCGGAGCGATATTTTTTTGCGTGCCCCAGGTGGGCTGCTGACCTTCTGCGATGGTGCGCAGAATTGTGTCGAACTTGTCCGCGCTGGCGCCATCCAGAGGGTCGCTTTCGCTGGTGCCGGACTGCTGGCCGCCGCGCACTGGTGCGCCGATGAAAATACGTGTGAAACCTGCAGGCACCACGGGGACTATGCAGTCCTGTGATGTAACCTCAGGAACCAAAGGTTTGCATGATGCCAGCGCCAAAATGAGCGCTGGGAGGGAGAGTAAACGCACGAGCTTCATTTACAGACTTTCCTTGCCAAGGTACGGGGATAGGTTCCGTTAGACGGGGCCCTGGGCCGACCACGCCTTTGGCAATATGGAAAGCACCTGTCACTCCCAGCGAATGCCGGCAGAGTAGGTTAGAAAAGCCTGTGGTTCAGAAACTTAAAGGTTCAGAATCAAGGGTCTTGCTTTGTCGAATGCCTGAAAGACGATTGAAGAAAGTATACCAGTGCTGGGAATAGCATTTAAGTAAACACGAAAAAGAAGTGAAGGTAGTTGTATTAAGAAGGAGTACGCAAATTCTCTAGTACTACACAGGTATTATACGGTGCGTTATATCTGCTTCTTTAACTCCCACAGCAGGTTCATGGCTTCCATGGGCGTCAGATTGTTCAGATCAGCTTCTCTCAACCTATCCACAATCTTTTGTGAAAGTGGTGTGAACATGGTCAACTGCATTTGCGGCGTGGATTCTTTTGCGCTGGGAGAGAGATGCGCCGTGGTTTGCTGTTCTGCGCTTTCATGCTCATGCAGTACTTCACGCGCGCGGACAACTACCTCTGACGGCAGTCCGGCCAGCTTGCCGACCTCAATGCCGTAGCTGCGATCTGCCGCACCGGCTTCAACCTTGCGCAGAAATACAATGCCTCCGGCATTCTCTTTGGCTGATACGTGAAAGTTCTTCACGCCTTCCAGACGGTCAAGCTCCGTGAGTTCGTGATAGTGCGTGGCAAAGAGCGTTTTCGCGCGGCTGGTGGAATGAATGTACTCGACTACGGCCCAGGCAATGGCCAGGCCGTCATAGGTTGCGGTGCCGCGGCCAATTTCATCCAGCAAAATCAGTGAGCGCGGCGTGGCCGTATTGAGGATCGCTGCTGTCTCGGTCATCTCCACCATGAAAGTGGAGCGTCCGCGCGCAAGATTGTCGCTGGCGCCAATGCGGGTGAAGATGCGATCCATTATCGGCAGGCGAGCCGAGCGCGCAGGAACAAAGCCGCCCATCTGCGCCATGAGAACTGTAAGCGCAGTCTGCCGCAGATAGGTTGATTTGCCGCCCATGTTCGGACCGGTGATGAGCAGAATGCTGTGGCTGGTTGAGTTGAGATAAAGATCGTTGGGCACAAACCGATCATTGCTGCCGGTAATGCCGAGTTGCTCCAGGACAGGATGCCGCCCTTCGATAATTTCCAGTTCTGCAATTTCAGGTTCAGCGCTTTCTGAGCTAGGTGACGCGGTGAATTTTGGCCGGCAGTAGCCGCGGTTCTGCGCGATGAATGCCAGCGAAGCCAGTACGTCCACTTCTGCCAGCGCGAGTGAGGTCTGGCGGATGCGGCGGGCCTCGGCGGCAATGGCTGTACGGAGCTCGGTGAACAGGCGCCGTTCGATTTCGACGATTTTTTCCTGAGCGTCCAGCACCTTGGCTTCATATTCTTTTAACTCTGGCGTGGTGAAACGCTCAGCGTTCACCAGAGTCTGCTTGCGTTCATAATCCGGCGGCGCATGGTGCAGGTTGGCTTTGCTGATCTCGATGTAGTAGCCAAAAATGGAATTGAATTTGACCTTGAGCGAATTGATGCCGGTGCGCTTGCGCTCGCGTTCTTCAATCTGGGCGATGTATTGCTTGCTGTTGCGGCTGAGGTCACGCAGTTCGTCTAATTCTTTGTCGATATCCGGCTGGATCACGCCGCCATCGGCCAGCGTGAGCGGAGGCTCGGCCACGATCGTTTTTTCAATGCGTTCGCGCAGATCGTCGAGATCATCTAGCAGGGAATAGAGTTCTTCAAGGCGCGTCGACGCCAATCTGGCGAGTGCAACTTTCACGCGTGGGATACGGTTCAGGCTGGCGCACAGGGCCAGCACGTCGCGAGGGTTGGCAGTCTCAAGCGTTACGCGGCTCAGCAGGCGTTCAATGTCGAGCACGCCTTCCAGCGCGCGGCGTAACTCTTCGCGGCCAACAAATTCTTTTACGCCGGCTTCCACGGCGTCCAGGCGGCGGTTGATCTCGTCCAGTTCAATCGACGGCCGCAGCATCCATGAGCGGAGCAGGCGTTTGCCCATGGGCGTAAGCGTGGCATCCAGTGCGCGGAAGAGCGTTACTTCGCTGCTGGTGTTGGCAAATAGCGGCTCAACTAGTTCCAGATTGCGAACGGTGACGGCATCAAGCACCAGATATTCCTGGCGGTCATAAAAGCCGATGCGGTCCACGTGCTCTAGCGTGCCGCGCTGCGTGGAGCGGACGTAATGCAGAATCGCGCCTGCCGCCGTGGCAGCTGCCGGACGGCCTTGCAAACCGAATCCTTCCAGTGACAGCACGCCCAGTTTGTTTTCCAGCAGAGGCACGGCATAGTCCGGCGCAAAGACCCAGTCTTCTAAAGGCGTTTCAGTAAAGCGCGCGCTGAAGCCGGTCTGCTGCAGGTTGGATTGCGGTAATGCCGGGTTCTGTGTGGTTTGCGCGTCCACGCTATTCAGCGGCGCGGGATCAAACAGCGGCAGTCCTGCCGGATACAAAACTTCGCGGGGACGCAGCTGCTGCAACTCTTCCAGGATGCGACGTTCGGCGTCTGGGCCGCGAAATTCCGTGGCGCGAAATTCTCCGGTGGAGAGATCCAGCGCCGCCAGTCCTACCGCGCCGGATGCACGCGCCAGAGCCGCGAGAAAATTATTTTCTTCAGAACTTACGCTGGAATCAATGGCTGTCCCCGGCGTGAGCACGCGGGTTACTTCGCGGCGCACCAGCTTTTTGCCGGCGCTGGGCAGTTCCATCTGCTCGCAGATGGCCACGCGGAAGCCCTTGCGCAGCAGCTTGGAAAGATAATTTTCCGCCGCGTGATACGGCACGCCACACATGGGGATGGCGTGGTCTTTCTCTTTGTTGCGCGAAGTCAGCGTGATCTGGAGTTCGCGCGCCGCCACGACGGCGTCTTCAAAGAAGAGCTCATAGAAATCACCCAGGCGGAAAAAGAGCAGGGCATTGGGATGCTCTTTCTTGATCGCGGCATATTGCCGCATCAGCGGGGTGGAAGGTTCTGTCATCTTCTGCTGTTTTAGGGACTGCTCTTGGCTGGTAAGCGGATTATATCGCAGACAACTACGTTTACGTTCCGGTACGTGCCGGCGCGGTTTCACTTTGCATTTCCGCAACGCAGGTGCATTGGCTGGCTTTGAGTTTCTGCCGTAGGACTGCCTCGATCTGGCCTTCTGGCTTGCCCGCTGCATTGACGAGCCAGCGCTGGCCAAAGAAAGCGCAAAGCTTTTTCTTGCGCAGCAGCTCAGTTTCTGGCAGCACGGCCAACGCCT
>DASZMF010000359.1:0-5144 GCA_035552035.1 Candidatus Angelobacter sp. | reverse complement strand
CAAAGTTTTGAGAGTGGCAAGCTGACACTGGAAACGACCCAGGGCAAGAAGAAGCCAAAACCGGGGCATGCAGTTCCGGGAGTAAAGATAGAGATTGAACTGGCAAACGTGGAAAAGGCCAACCTGGTGCCTGAAATTATTTAGGGCATTGTGCAACAAAATAGAGTACGGCACTTATAAGGAATAGTTTTGTATGGCAAGCGAGATTTATAACGTAATTGACGCGTTAAGCCGGGAAAAGGGAATCGATCCGCAGATTGTGGTGAGCGCGGTGGAAGACGCTATTGTTGCGGCCACGCGCAAGAAAGAAAAAAGCCAGGAAAATCTGAAGGGCGAGCTGGATAGAGAGTCCGGCATGATCCGCGTGTATGCGGTGAAGAGCATTCTTCCGTCAGAAGATGACATTGCCGATCCGCAGCTGGAAATTTCACTGGAAGAAGCCAAGGGACTGGACCCCAACGCTGAAGTGGGCGGCGAAGTACGCTTCCTGAAATCGACGGAAGGGCTGGGCCGCATCTCCGCGCAGATTGCCAAGCAGATCATCTTTCAAAAGGTCCGCGAAGCTGAGCGCGACACGGTTTACAACGAATACATTGGCCGCGTGGGCGAGGTGATTAACGCCACGGTAAAACGCATTGAAGGGCCAGACGTGATTCTGGATATTGGCAAGGCGGAAGCCCGCATGTCAAAGAAAGAGCAGTCGCGGCTGGAATCATTCTCAGTGGGTGAGCGCATACGCGCCGTGCTGGTGCGTGTGGACAAAAATTCCAAAGGGCCTGCCGTGGTTGTTTCCCGCGCCGCGCCGGAGCTGGTGCAGAATTTGTTCCAGACAGAAGTGCCGGAAATTTATGACGGCACAGTGCAGATCCGGGCAATTGCGCGCGAAGCCGGTGAGCGCACCAAGATTGCGGTAATGTCCCGCGATAAAGATGTGGACGCCGTGGGAGCATGCGTCGGAATGAAGGGCATGCGGGTGCAATCCATTATTCGCGAGCTGCGCGGCGAGAAGATCGACATTATTGAGTATCACGAAGACGCAGTCACGTTTGCTGAGAAAGCTTTGCAGCCGGCGAAGGTGAGCCGCGTGACCGTGGTGGACCAGTCTGACAAACACCTGGAAGTAGTAGTGGATGACAGCCAGCTCTCACTTGCGATTGGCAAGAAGGGGCAGAACGTGCGGCTGGCCGCGAAGCTGCTGGGCTGGAAGATTGACATTAAGAGTGAAGAAGAAAAACGCCAGGAAGTTGAGCAGCAGATGAACTCGCTGGTAAGCCAGTCGTCAACGCCGCTGCAGAACGTGACTGACCTGGGCGAAGCGCTGATTGGCAAACTGGCGGAAGCGGGCATTACCACGGTTGAATCATTGGCGGACATGACGCCGGAACAACTGGAAGAAGTGCCTGGCGTGGGCCCGAAGACGGTAGAGAAAATCAGTATCGCCGTGAATAATTATTTCGCTACGCTGGAAGGCACGCCGACTACGGCCGTGCCTGAAGTAAGTGACAATGAGACAGGTGAAACCGCCGCTGCTGAAGGCGAAGTGGCTGAGGCGTCCGCTGAAACAACGAGCGAAGCTGCGCCGGAAGCTGAAGAGCCAGCTGCCGCAGAAGGTACGGAACCTGAAGCGGCGCAGAGTGAAGAATCAGAAACACCAGAATCAAAAGCATCAGAAGAAGAAAAGTCGTAGTGAGATTCAAGGCAAAAACCGTGAGGTCATTATGATCGCGTAACAGGCAACTTGGAGGAAATACAGAGCGGATGAAAATTCGAATCAATGATCTGGCTAGAGAGCTTGAGGTAAAGAGCAAGGCGATTCTTGACGCGCTGGAAGTTGTAGGCGTGTCTGAGAAGAAAACTCACTCAAGTTCAATTGAAGAGGATGAAGCGGAACGGGTACGGAAATATTTTTCGGCCAGGTCTGGTTCTTCTTCGCGCGATAGGGCGTCCGCTATGGAGGTCAAACCAAAAATTGACCTCTCCAAGATTTCCAAGCCTGGCGACGTAATGAAACTGCTCCGGCAAAGAGAGCAGGAACAACAGCAGCCACCGGCTCCTCCGGCAAAACCAGCTGCGGTTGTAACCAAACCTGCTGCTCCAGCGGCGACTGTAACAGCGCCGGCTCCGTCTGCGCCTCCAGCGGCGGAAAAGCCAATTGCTGTGGTCGTTGCGCCTAAACCGGCTGCTCCAGCAGCGGAAAGAAGTGTTGTGGTCACATCCCCCGTGGTAAAACCGGCAGCGGCTTCGCCTGCTGTGGTAGTTACGCCTCCGCCTCATGTTGAAAAGCCGGCAGCGCCCGCAGTGATTGTTACTCCACCTGCACACGCTCCGGCAGCAGCAGCAAATCCGCCATCAGTGATTGTTACACCGCCTCCTGCGCAGCCAAAAACTCCGGCTGCGCCGACCGTTGCCGCGGCAAGTCCGCAGGCAGCGGCTCCGGCAACAACGCCAGCGCCGGTGAAACCAGTACCGGGGCAGCCGATTGTCCAGCAGCGCAGAATGATTACGCCGCAAACCGGGCCGCGTCCGGTTTATACAGCGCCAGCGCCGCCGCCGCGTCCAGTGGCTCCGCCCATGCCGCCGCAAAATCGCCCCATGCAGGGTGCTCCGGGCGCAAGACCGCCGTATCAAGGCGCTCCAGGACAACGCCCGCAAGGCGGAATAGTTCGCGGACAGCCAATTTTCCAGCGGCCACGGCCATCAGGCCCGGGTGGGCAAGGCGCTCCTACGGGACAGCGTCCGCCATACCAGAATCGACCAGGCGAACAGCGTCGCGGTCCGCATCCAACCAGCTCGCCGCGTCCAGGTGGATATCCGCCGCGCCCGGGAATGGGCGGAGCAGTCGGTCAGGGCGGACCACCCCCGCCCGCGGGAAGGCCTGCGCGTCCAGGCGGCCCAACGCGCCGTCCAGGCCAGCCTTTTATTCCGAGAGAAAAAGAAGGCCCCATGAAGGGCTTTACGCCACCGCCGCGTCTGGCGTTGTCGAACGAGCCGCTTCCTATCACTCGCTCCATCACCATCGGTGAGGGCATCAGCGTAAAAGATCTGGCGGAAAAGCTCGATGTCCGCGCTAAAGATCTTATCGCGCGCTTGCTTATGAAGGGTGTAATGGCCACAGTGAACCAGAGTCTGGACTTCGAACTGGCCAAGGACCTGGCGCGGCATTTTGGCGCTGAATCTGAAGCCATCAGCTTTGAAGCGCAGACAGCGCAGGAAATGGCCTCGCTCAGCGGAACCACGCAAGAAAGCGCGGCAGCTGCGGCGGTTACACGTCCGCCTGTGGTCACAATCATGGGCCACGTCGACCACGGCAAAACTTCGCTGCTTGACGCCATCCGTGAAACTGACGTTGCTGGCGGCGAAGCCGGTGGAATCACGCAGCACATCGGTGCGTACAAAGTAAAAATCACCAAGGAAGATTCTCCCGCCTTCGGGCGTCAGATCGTTTTCCTTGACACTCCTGGTCACGAAGCCTTTACGCGTATGCGTGCTCGCGGCGCAAAAGTAACTGACATCGTAGTTCTCGTCGTCGCCGCCGACGACGGCGTAATGCCGCAGACCCTTGAAGCCATGGACCACGCCAAGGCCGCCAAGGTTCCCATCATCGTTGCGGTCAACAAAATTGATAAACCTGAAGCGCTGCCTGACCGTGTGAAAAAGCAACTCGCTGATCGCGGACTCATGCCGGAAGACTGGGGCGGCACCACCGTGTTCGTTGACGTCTCCGCCAAGAAGCGCACCAACCTGAATCTGCTCATGGAAATGATCTGCCTCGTTGCTGATATACAAGACCTGAAGGCAAATCCTGAACGCCCTGGAACCGGCACCGTGGTTGAAGCCAAAATTGATCGCGGCCGCGGCGTTGTAGCTACCGTGCTGGTGCAAAACGGCACCGTCCGCGTGGGCGATAGCTTTATCGTCGGCAATACTTTCGGTAAAGTACGCGCCATGTTCGATGATCGCGGCAAGGCCGTGGACGAAGCTCCACCATCCACGCCTGTTGAAGTCCTTGGACTCGAAGGCCTTCCGCAGTCCGGTGACGTGCTGCTGGTTGCCGACCGTGAAAAAGCACGGCAGATCGCCGAGTATCGTGAACAGCGTTCGCGTGAAGCCACGCTGGCCAAGAGCTCCAAGCTTTCGCTTGAAGGACTGGCTGAGCAGATCAAGACCGCCGGCATGAAGGAACTGCCTATCATTCTTAAGGCAGACGTGCAGGGCTCGTCTGAAGTGCTGGCCGATACCATGTCGCGCCTCTCCAATGAGAAGGTAAAAATCAAGATCCTTCACACCGGCGTGGGCGCCATCAATGAAAATGACGTGTTGCTGGCCTCCGCCTCCAACGCCGTTATTATCGGCTTCAACGTGCGGCCAGAACGCAAAGCGCAGGAACTGGCGGACATGGAAAAAATCGATATCCGCCTGCACTCCATCATCTATGAACTGCAGGACCAGATCAAAAAAGCCATGCTGGGCCTGCTCGATCCCATCATCAAGGAAACCTATCTCGGCCGCGCCGAAGTACGCGAAACTTTCCGCGTGCCCAAAGCGGGGACCATCGCCGGCTGCTACGTGCTGGACGGCCAGATCAAGCGCGACTCCGACGTCCGCCTGGTGCGCGATGGCGCGCAGATTTTCAAAGGCAAAATCGGTTCGCTCAAACGCTTTAAAGACGATGCCAGCGATGTCCGCACCGGCATGGAATGCGGCATCAATCTGGCCAACTTCAATGACGTAAAGAAGGGCGACCTGATTGAAGCGTATGTAACAGAGCGCATCGCTGCGGAGATGGGTGTAGCGTAAAACCAAATAGTATTTCGTAGTAAAAGGGTCCGGCGCTAGCCGGACCTTTTGTTTTAATTCTTCTTGTGGATTTTTTGCACTTTCCTGCTGGTCATAACGCTTGTGGAAATTCCTTCTTAAGGATTTGGCGACACATCCCGAGGTAGGGAGCTTTTGGTTTAATGAAGTTCTCTAACTCATTTAAGCAATCCTCTGCATGTTGCATAGCCTTTTGGTTACTCGGCATCTCTATACGAAGCTCAATGGCTTGTTTAGTTATTTTTAAATGAGCTAGTAACCGCATGGCAACGGCCTGACGTGCAGTTACCAACTGTGGTCTATCAAGCCCATAAATCCTGATAGACTCT
>DASZMF010000358.1:0-1755 GCA_035552035.1 Candidatus Angelobacter sp. | reverse complement strand
TGGTTTTTGGGCTGGTGGATGTGCCGGCGTTGCTGGGCGGAATTTGCTGTCTTGGAATCCTGGGTGGAGTGACGCTGGCCGAGCCAGGCCTGTTCGGTTGGGCTGCGCTTGTGCTTGCGATCTACGCGCTCTTCAATGTTTTACTGGCGCGCACGGTACTGGCGTGGGTCGATCGATGGCTGGCAAAACGGAGAACGCGAGAAATTGTGAGCGCCATCTTCCTCGTGTTGATGTTAAGCCTGCAGTTGCTGAATCCGGCGCTGCACGGCGGTGCTCATTTTCAACGGCCGAACCATGGGGCCGGAAAAGCGAACCAGGAGAAATATCTAAACGAAATAAGGCCGTGGGCCAAAACCGCTCAATTGATTGAGCCCTGGCTGCCACCTGGCCTGGCCGCGGACGGATTGGCGGAGCGGGCAGAACGACATCCGCAGCTCTCCATGGAATTCCTGGGAGCATTGGGCCTGTACATTCTCGCCACAGGAGGCGTGCTCGCCTTTCGGATTCGCGGCGAATATCGCGGCGAGCGGCTGAGCGAAGCACCTGCTGCACGGAAGCGAAGTGCCAGCGACAGTAAATGGCTGATTGACGGATCTGGACCAATAGCGGCGGTGATCGAAAAGGAACTGCGCATCATTCCGCGATCTATGCCACTGCTGTTTGCCATGGGTGCCCCGCTGGTGACCGTTTTGATTATCAGTACCGTGCTTCGGAATACCGCTCCTGGATCGCGGGTTTTCGAGCTCGCATTTCCATTGTGTGTCTGTTACGCACTGCTGGGATTCACGCAGATGATCTTCAATAACCTGGGTGCGGAGGGGACAGGAATCCAAATGCTGTTTCTTTCTCCCACTCCCATTCGCAAAGTGCTCCTGGCGAAAAACATCGTGCATGGAGTTCTTTTTCTTATCGTCGCGGTGCTTGCTGGAATCTTTGCGGCGCTGCGTTTGGGCGAGCCGAATCTGCTGCTTCTTGCGACTACCGGGGCCTGGGTTCTTTTTGCGCTCCCGGCCAATCTTGCCGCCGGCAACCTGCTGTCGCTCACCATGCCCTATCGCGTGAATCTGGGACGGATCTCGCGGCAACGAGGATCGCAGGCCAGCGCGCTGGTGAGCATGCTGGTGCAGGTGTTTTCGATGTCGTGCGGCATTGCAGTATTTGAATTGTGCTCGTTTTTCAAAGAGCGCTGGCTGGCCACTCCGTGCCTGCTGGTCATGGCCTGCGCGGCTTTCGTGGCATGGACGCGTGTGCTGGGTCGCGCCGATTCAATTGCGAACCGGAACCGGGATAACCTGGTCGCCACACTGGCGAAGACGGAGTAGGCTGCGCCGTGAACGAAGCTGGTACGCAAACTCGATCACTGGTGAAGTGGCCACAATTCCTTGGGCCGCCACCGGGTCTGAAGGAAATCAACCTGATGTGCTGGGCGGTTTTTGGTCTATGCATCGTGGCGCCGATGTGCTTCTTCATGGTTGTGCGCGTTAAGTCCGATAAGTACTTCCAGCAATCGCCGGTCGATTTTGTTTATTTCTACGGAATTGGAGAGATCGCCAACTCTCATCCCGCCGCCGATGTGTACAACTACGATCTGCAGCTAGCCACATTCAACGGCATTGTGCCGTTGCACCATGGGAAATACGGTCCCAGCCCGTATCCACCCTTTGTGGCTCAATTTTTCAGACCATTCGCAATGCTTTCGTTTCGCGCGGCTTATTTTGCGTGGATGTTCGTCACATTCGCACTCTACGTCGGGGG
>DASZMF010000357.1:0-1533 GCA_035552035.1 Candidatus Angelobacter sp. | reverse complement strand
GCTGAATAGCGGCCCCCAGAACAAGGGTCAGGACTGGGGCGGAGAGCGGAAGATCTAGGAACAGCTATCAGCTATCAGCTTTCTTGAAGTTTAGAGTCTTGGTGAACGAGAACAAGAAAAGAGAGCCTCTGCCAAAAAGCAGAGGCTCTTTCGTTTTAGCTGAGAGCTGACAGCTGATAGCCTTAGCCGAAAGCTACTTCACCTTCAGGAAGATAATGGCCAGCGTGTAGAGCGCCAGCGATTCGATCAGGACCAGTCCCAACAGAAGCGCAAACTGGATGCCGGGCCGCGCCGCCGGGTTGCGAGCCAGTGCCTCTGTGGCAGCCGCTGTGGCCTTGCCTTGCGCTAATCCGCAGACCGCAGAAGCGATGGCCATGGAGAATCCGGCGGTGATGGCGACCCAACTGGCGTCGGTCATCCCACCGCCCTGCGCGAAGGCAGGCATGGCGAAGCACAGGCCAGATAACGTCATGAACAGATAACTCAATTTACGCATATAGTGTTTCTCCTCGTATCAAATTGCCCCAGTGGGTGGTTGACGCCATACCTTGCAGACGCCCTCACGCTGATGGCACAGTTGCTAGTTCCCAGTCGTCAGTTGCCCAAGTCTTCTCGGCATGCTTCCGTTCAGAAAACTGGCAACTGACATCTGGCAGCTGGCAACTGCTTTAGTGCTCGTCGGCAACCGCGCCCGACACGTAAATGATCGACAACAACATGAACACGTAAGCCTGCAGAAAGGCAACTCCAATATGAAGGGCGATAAAAATCACAGGGACGCCAATCGGGATCATGGACAAGAAAACCAGCGTAACCAGATCCCCGGCGAAAATGTTGGCCCAGAGACGAACCGTGAGCGACAGCACGCGGGCGAGGTGGCTGACCAACTCGATGGGGAGCATCAGTATCGCCATGAAAATTCTGGCGAAGCCCGGCATCCCTTCCATAGGCGGTCCAAAAAAATGCAGCAGATACTTCGGCCCCGCATGTTTGAAACCTTGCGTGTGGTAATAGAAGAACGCAACCAGGGCGCAGCCCAGCGGCACCGTCGAAACGCCCGTCGGCGACTCAAAACCTGGAATCACGCCGATCAGGTTGCAAATCAGGATGAATAAAAAGACGATGGCAAAGAAAGCGGTATAGGGATCGTTGTGATGCCCAATGATTTCGCGGCTTTGCCCCGCGACGAACCCCTCCAGGCCTTCAAACGTATGCTGCAACCCTCCAGGAGAATCGACCGAAAGGCGAGACCGCAGGAGCAAGAACAGGATCAGCAGGAAAGCGAAAACCAGCAACTCCATGGCGAAGGAGTTGGCAATGGGTTGCAAGGGGTGCTTAACCGGGATATGCAGCGCCCGCTCAAAAGACGTGACCACGCCGCCGAACAGGCGGTTGAGGATGGCGGTGAACCAGAGTTGTTCAGGCATAAGAAAGCTGTTGGCTCTTAGCTTTTGGCTTTTCGCCGGTCGTGGTCGCTTACTGCATTCTTGCTAGACTTCGCGCGTTACCGCTACATACAGCTCAAACGCTGCT
>DASZMF010000356.1:0-10206 GCA_035552035.1 Candidatus Angelobacter sp. | reverse complement strand
TGAAATTTTTTTTAAAGGCCTGGCGACAATTTGATCAACCTATGCAACTGGCGGCTTTGACCAGTTGCTAATTGCCAACTGCTAATTGCTTTTTTTCTAGCTGCTCTTTGCTGCCGGAGGCTGCTGGGCCTGTCCGCCCGCTTGTTGCTGCTGGGGCTGGGCTGGCTTCTCCGGCTTTTTGGGAGCAGCTCCAGGTATCTGGCGCGGGGGAGCCAGAATCACGTGCACGGTATTGCCTTCCATGCGCGGCCTGAATTCCACAATCCCTTTGTCGCCAACTTCGTTAATCAACCGCTCTAAAACTTTGCGTCCCAGGTTTTGGTGCGCCATTTCGCGTCCGCGGAAGCGCAGGCTGGCTTTCACCTTGTCGCCTTCATTCAGGAAGCGCATCACGTGGTTGCGTTTGGTCACATAGTCGTGCTCGTCCACGTTCACGCTGAATTTCACTTCCTTCAGGACGATCTGTTTCTGGTTCTTCTTGGCCGCGCGTTCCTTCTTTTCCTGCTCGTACAGGAACTTTCCGTAGTCCATGATCCGGCATACAGGAGGCACTGCGGTGGCAGAGATCTCAACCAGGTCCAGGCTCAACTCACGGGCCTTGCGGGTCGCATCCTGCGGCGTCATGATGCCAAGCTGCTCACCATCCGCACCAATTACGCGAATCTCGCGTGCCCGGATGCGCTCATTCATCTTAATAAAGCGTTTATCTATGCGATCCTCCAAAACCATCCCGGCAAACTCACATTTTTAGTGGAATTGCGGGAGGCGCCACACACTGCGGCAAGACTAGAAAATTATAGCATGGGTTGTCGCCAGAGACCGCCCTGGGCCGGCATGACTTTGGTCCATCCTGTTTGGTCCATCCTGTTTAAGAGATGCGCTTCAGGATTTCCCGATCTGAACCTGCGTAGCAAAGCGCGCCACAGCAGCTTCCATTCACTGCATTTATAGCCTGCTCAACTTCCAGCGGCGTTTCAGGCTGTTTCTTGAAATAGCAATGCGATTCCCGGCCTTCTGCATCTCTCTCCCAGGCCATCAAATCCGGCGCAAGCACGTGGGGATAGCCACAGGTAATGCATTCAGTATTCTCCGCGTAGAAATCTCCCGGCGCGTTCATGGGATGTGGCTGACGCAGTAGTCGCTTTTTGGGCTTTTCCTGTTGTAGATCAGCAGATTGGCCAACAACTGGGACACTCCCTTCAAACAGCGACGGCGTAGATTTGTTCCGTCGCCACGGCCACCAGATCTTCATCGCCCAACTCCTTTATATCGACCTTCAACATTTTATTCGCTTCATGCCGCCCCAACAGCCTGACTTTTAGATAGTTGTCACTCAGCGCTTCGATCCAGCCAACGCCACTGGTCTGGAGTGTGATGGCTTCCAGCCTTCGTCCGACGAAGAGTTGCCGGAAAGCTAAATTCTTTTTTGCTGCCAGCTCGCGCAACACGCGATTGCGCTCCCGCGCCACATGCACTGGAACCTGATCGGGCATGGCGGCTGAAGTCGTTCCCGGCCGAGACGAATAGGTGAACACATGCAGATAGGTAAATGGCAGATGCTCGATAAAGCTGCGGCTTTCTTCGAAGAGCTCGTCGGTCTCGCCGGGGAAGCCCACCATTACGTCTGCGCCGATGGCTGCTTCCGGCATGGCTTCATGGATCTTTCTGATCTTTTCCGCGTAGTGCCATGGCCGATATTTGCGATGCATCTGCCGCAGAATGCGGTCACTGCCGGATTGCAGCGGAACATGCGCGTGCTTGGCGATACGCGGCGACTGCGCCACCAGCGCAATCAGCTCGTCACTCCAGTCCATGGGTTCGACGGAGCTGATGCGAATTTTCTCAATGCCCGTGTGATCCAGCAGAGCACGGACGAGCTGTTCAAATCTCTGTTGCGGCTGGAAGTCTCGTCCCCAGCGGCCCAGGTTGATGCCGCTCAGCACCAGCTCGCGATAGCCAGCAGCTACCAGAGCATTGGCTTCTTCCAAAACGCGATCTAGTTTCATCGACCGGCTCTGGCCGCGGACGCTGGGAATAATGCAGAACGAACAGCGATTATTGCAGCCATCCTGCACTTTGAGATTAGGACGCGTTTTTTCCGCGATGCTGTCACCGGCAAAGACCGGCGCGGCAATCAACTCTGTGTGAGCAAAGATGTCACCTACCAGAGTGAAGGCCGGAGCGGAAAGAGCCACGGTTTCCAGAGAGACAAAATTCTGTGGATGGCCTTGCGGCAAAGCGTCTGTCGGCTGCCAATTCTGTGCGCGAGTAGTCTGCTCGCCGGCGAGCTTTGATGTTGCGTGTTGGGATACAGCAACGCTTGATCCGGCAATTTCCGCTATCTGATGCTTATGTGAATTTCCCACCACCCACGTCACGCCAGGTAGAGCAGCAATCTCTTGAGGAGCGCGCTGGGCATAGCAGCCCGTAACCAGAATTTTTGCCGCTGGATTTTCACGATGGATCCGCCGAATTGAGGCGCGTGCATCCTGATCGGCAGAGGCGGTCACGGTGCAGGTATTCAGGACTACAAAGTCAGCTTCTCTGGCCGAGCTGGCCGGAACCATCCCTTGGTCGCCAAGCTGGCGTTCTAAGGTGGCGCCGTCAGCCTGGGTGGCGCGGCAGCCAAAATTTTGTACAAAATATCCCGGCACAAGGAGCATTATAATAGGCTAATAAGAGGTTCAAACTGTTCCAGCAGCTCACAACCATTTTGGGTTCCTGCTGCATCTCATTACCGCAACAAAATTGAAAACGTCTCTGACAGTTTCAGAATCTCACTGGAGTTCCCAATGAAACGCCGTATTTTATTAGTTGACGACGAACTGGCCATCCTGCTGACGCTCAAAACGATTCTGGAAATTCACAAGTTTGAAGTTGAGACAGCCGCCTCAGCCAAAGAAGCCATTGCCAAGCTCAAGGCCAATACCTATCACATGGTCATTACTGACATGAAAATGGAGCACGAAAAAGCCGGGTATGACGTGATCCGCGCCGCCAAGAAGACGGAATACAATCCGGCGGTGGCGATCCTTACGGCTTACCCGCTGCTCGGTGGCGACTGGAAGACCCAGGGCGCAAACTCCATGCTGGTAAAGCCCATGAATACTGACGATCTGCTGCGCCGCATTGAAGTGTTATTGATCCAGCATGAAGACCAGCGGCAGCAGAAAGCCGCGCGCGTGGGCGGCAAGTCACAAGACATGCCAGCTATCAAGAAGCCCGCATAAATCACGCAGCAAACAAGGCACGAGCGAGTTCAGGCACACTCATGCCTTTGTATTCAGGGTTCCCGGCTTCTCAAGAGAGGGGAAGGGAACCTAAGCTGAAGCGGCCGATACTTTGCGCTGCTGGAAGCACTCCCGGCAAAACACCGGACGCCCTTGTGTCGGCTTGAACGGCACGGTGGTTTCCCGTTCGCATCCTGAGCAGACAGCCTTGGTTTCAACCCGTTGGTAGTTGCCGCCATTCTGCGGCAATCCCAGGGCCTGGGCCCGTTTGCCTTTGCAGTTTTTGCAGCGTTTGGGTTCGTTCTTGAATTGTTTATCGTGAAAAAAGAGTTGTTCACCCGCGGTGAAGATGAAGTCGTCGCCGCAGTCCACACATTTCAGACCCTTGTCCTGGAACTCCATTGGGAGTGCCCCCTTTCCTGCATTCACTTCCAGACCATCCAGAAAAGAGCAGACACGTCTCTCCACAAGGAATCCCAGAAGTGAATCCCTACCACCCAGGTTCGGCCCACGCGGCTTTTTCTGCCGTGTTTACAACTAAAAACCTACGAAGACAAGTTTCAATAAATAATCCGTCGTTAAATAATCCGTCAAAGCCAACTGCTGTATATAAAACTGGGCCGTTTTCGAGGGGAAAAACGGCCCAGTGGATTGCTTATGTTTCCTTACGGGCCTTCTTACGATTGCGTTTGAGCGCCAGTGCTTCCTTCACGCGGCGTTTCTCGCCGGGCTTTAGATAGAAGGAGTGCCGCTTTACTTCTTTGATCACGTCCTCTTGCTGGACTTTTCTTTTGAAGCGGCGCAAGGCATTTTCAAGAGGTTCTGCCTCTTGTAGCCTGACTTCAGCCAAATAAAATTACACCTCCCAACTAACCTAGTTGGACTGTGTGAGTTTTGCAGTGTCCTGTTCGCAAGTCAAGGGTAAATTGGCAAAAACACACTAAAATATAAGGTCTTTACCCTGTCTTACTTTGAGACGTATGCAGGCATTTTCCTAAGGTGCAAATGCAGTTCAGTATTGGATTTTTTTAATCAATCAGGCGACGGGCTATGGCTTTGTCGCGCCAGTCCAGCCATAAAGCTTGGCCGCGTTATCGTGCAGCGCAATGTGCGCCAGTTCCAGCGCGCGGTCACGGCTGATTTCACCATCCTGCATCATGCCAGTCAGCGCAATGGCCAGAGCTTCCCGGGCAGATTGCGTCGTCTGCCAGCCAATCTCTTCCCAGCTGATTTCCGGAGTATTGGCATAGAGGTCAGTCCCAAACATCACTTTCTCCGGATACCACTCCAGCAGGTCGCGTATGTTCTCGCTCAGCCGGCGGGTGGAGATAAGCCAGGTCTGTTCGGAGAAATCGGTATAGACGTTGGGCTTCATCAGCAGGTAGTCCATGTATTTGGGAAACGGGCCGGCTCCGCCGTGGATGAGTACGAAATTGGTCTTGCGCAGCGAAGGATCATTGAGCACGGATTCCATCAGCGCAGGGTTCGATCCCATGAGCATGAAATAGGTGCCACAGCCGCCGCCGGTGTGTATGTGGACGGGCAAGCCGAGCCGTCCCGCCTCACGGGCGATGGTGCGAAACAGGAAATTTTGCAGCCGGGTATATTCCGCCTGCGTAGGAACTCCACCTTTTACATAATGCGCATAAATCTGCTGGACTACCTCCATCGACTCAGACGGGCCGAAATCCAGCGAGCGAAGATATGCCGCCTCAAACTTCACGGCCACCGCGCCATTCTTTTTTTGCTGCTCCAGCACAGGCGCCAGGATTTTTACCATGTATTCATGCAGAGTCGCGGGCAGCGCTTCAACGCCGACATCTTTCATGTAGCGGCGCAGCAGCATGTTTTCCCGCTGGAAGAAAAATTTGCGGTCAGGCGATTCACTGGCCAGGTTTGAAGTTTTAAGCGGATACATCAATGCATCGTCGAATGGTACCCAGCGGAAGCGTGGTGGCTGCAAACCGCGTCCCAGCGCAATGCGGTTGGCCAGTTCCGTCTCGATGCCCAACTGGTCGAGCACCCAGTTGGGATAATTCTCGCCCTGCTCCTGCATGACTTTTTGCTTGGCCTGCAGCAATTCTTTCACATGCTCCGGACTGCGATCGTTGTATTGGTAGTTGTAGAGCGCCTTCCATGCGGCGAGATATTGCGGATTTTCTGGGCGAGAGATGGTAGTGGGATCGCTCGGCTCCAGAGGATCGCAAGGCAGCGCGTCAAATTCATCGTCCTTTTCGCCGGCGGCCACCAGTTTGGGCGGATGGGAATGATTGTCAATGGCTTTGATCTTGTTTATCTCCGCCAGCAACTGCGGATCGGCGGTCTGTGCGGAAGCGCAGCGTGGATACAGAGAAAACAGCAGGCAGAATGCGACCAGCAAATTCTTGAGCATCGAGCAACCCCTTTGGACTTGTCTGGCGAACTGTTGGGCAAAAGAGTAAATCGCGGCACTCATTTGTGCAAAGAAAGATTTGTGCAAAGAAAGATTTGTGCAAAAGAAAGATTTGTGCAAAAGAAAGATTTGTGAAAAAACTTTTACAAATGGATTTTTGCAGGAAATTTTTTTGCAAGAAGCGAACCGTCAGTCGCTGCCTTTGCCCGTGTTCCGCAACAAGGCATCCAGGGCAAAGCCCAGCTCTTCCGTGGTGTTGGGCTTGAGAATCACCTGCTTTACGCCAATCTGCTGGGCCATTTCTTCATCTTCAGGCCGCAGATAGCCTGAGGTCATCACGGCGGGAATATTGGGCCGCAATGTAAGGACCTGGCGCAGCAGTTCGAATCCAGAGAGGCGAGGCATGGCCAGGTCGGTCACAATCGCGTCAAAGTTTCCCGGGCCAGATGCGAATTCACGTAGCGCCGCTTCAGAGTCCGTGAAGCCCGTGACCCTATAACCCAGGCGAGTCAGATTACGCGTGACCAGGGAAACAAGCGACTCTTCGTCGTCCACATAGAGCACATGGCGGTTTTGGCCGTGGGGAACAGGGGTAGCCAGTCTGGGTTTTTCCACTTCTGCTCCGCTGGATGCAATTGGAAAATAGATATGGAACACGGTTCCTTTTCCCACTTCGCTGTAGAGGCTGATGCCTCCGCCGTGGCCCCGCACAATGCCATCCACCACGGAAAGACCCAGACCTGTGCCCTGGCCTACCGGCTTGGTGGTAAAGAAAGGATCAAAAACACGTGCTTTGGTTTCATGGTCCATGCCCGTGCCATTGTCTTTTATGTCCAGAATTACGTAGCGGCCTGGCGTGAGCCTGCGAACGGTGAATGACTCGTCGCCAATGTCAGCCGACCTCAGCCCCACTTCAATGACGCCTGCATATGATCCAATGGCATGCGATGCATTGGTTATCAAGTTCACTATAATCTGGTGAACGTGCGTGGGATCGACAGAGACAAGCGGAAGGTCCGCGGCAAAATTACTGCGGAGCTCAATCATGGCGGGAATGGTGGAGCGCATCAGCTTCACTGCTTCAACCACCACGGTCTCTAGCTGTAAAGTTTGGCGCTTCTGGTCCTGCGGACGGCTGAACGCAAGAATCTGGCGCACCAGGTCAGTGGCCCGCCGCGCACCTTTGCTGATTTCCAGCAGGCTCTGCTGTGCCGGATGGTTTGCCGGAATTTCTTCTGCCGCCAGCACCGTATTGCCCCCGATGACCAGCAGAATATTATTGAAATCATGCGCAATGCCACCGGCCAGCGTGCCCAGAGACTCCAGTTTCTGTGAGCGCAGCAGCATTTCTTCCGCCCGCTTTTGCTGTGTAATCTCCTGCACAACGCCACATTCGCGCCTGGGATGACCAGCAACTTCAGGGTAGGGGCGGCCATGCACTATGATCCAGTGAACGCTGTTATCGGCCCAGATTGTGCGCAACTCCACGTCAAAGTCCTGGTTCGTCCGCTCCGAATCCTCTTTCGCTTTCACCATTTTTGCCCGGTCGTCTGGATGCAGCAGATTCAGGCACTGCTGATAGGTCAGCTTGGTTTCCGGGGGAAGGCCGAAGGCTGCCAGGGCAAGTGGCGACCATTCCATACGATTATCAGGACTGTAAAGGGTCCACGTACCCAGTTTTGCCACATCCAAAGCCAGGGACAGTTGCTCGCGATTATCTTTCAGTTGCTCATTCGCCGCGGTCCGTTCCGCCACCTGAATTTCCAGGGCATCATTGGCCGCAAGAAGTTGCATGCGTGCGTGGCGCACACCGGTGAAGTCGCGCCCAATCAGGAACCCCGCCACCAGCATCAATGAGAATGCAAAGCCAGAACCCAGGACAATCACAGACTTGGCAAAAGCTACATCTTTTTGCGCGCGCAGGCTGCGCGCTACCAGTAAATCATTTTCGGCGCCCACCATTTCATGGATAATGCCGCGTAGTTGCTGTTGCAGGCGTTCGCCCTCGCCGGAGGTGATGATTGCCTCCGCCGCACGAAAATCCTGCGCCTGCCGGGTTTTAATTACTTCGTCAAGTATGGCCAGGCGGCGGCTCAGGACGGTTTGGAGCGAGTCAATACGGCGCTGCTGTGACGGGTTGTCCGCGGTCAGCGTCCTGACTCTTTGTATGTCCGCTTGAATCTGCTGAACAGCCTGATCATAGGGAGCAAGGAAATCAGACTTGCCGGTAATGGCAAAGCCTCTTTCCCCGGTTTCAGCATTGTCTGCCGTGGCCAGCATTTCATGCAGCGCAGCAATCACTTCATGGGTATGGCTTACCCATGTCGCATCCACTTGTGACCGGCCAACGCTGGAATATGAGATAAAACCGATCATACCCAGGCAGAGCAGCGCCAAAGCAAATGCGGCTTTAACTTTTTTTGCCAGAGAAAATCTGGAATCAGAAAATGCCTCACTTGGCCACTCAGACGCCTGCCGGGAAAGAGGCAGCAGGCTTATCAGGGTGCCGCTTCCGATCAGGGCCAGCCAGTAAATATTGTGGATACCACTGGCGATGGAGAAACTATTAATGGGAGGAAGAAGAAAGTAGTTGGTGAGAAAAGCGGATACTGCCGTGGATACCAGTCCTGGACCGAGGCCGCCAAGATAGGCGCTCAACAAGACTGGAAAAACGTAGAGTATCAAACCAGGATTGCCGCGATACGCCGGCTCCCATTTGATCTGGGCCAGCAGAATGGCACATGGCAACGCGAGTGCAGCCACATACGAAAGCCACACTCGAGGAGAATGGCTGTGTGCCGCCGTTGCCGACTTACGAATGCGCACCATTCTGCTAAGTCCGATTGAATTTTGGGATATTGGGATTCCGGGCTTGCTACGCTGTGCTGAACTCTATCACAACAGAGATGGTCGTCTTCCATCTAAAATAGAAAGAATTTGTTTAGAATCAGTATGTTAAAAATACTTTAGATAAACATTCGGCACTGAAGGTCAAAATCGTTTTTTGCCGCAGCGCAGGGCAGCGAGTTTGACTGGACACATTCGTTACGTCTCTATAGCCTTGGCAAGGAGCCAATGAACAGCGAACCCGTTATTGCCATTAAGTCCCTGCAGAAGAACTATGACAAGGTTGAAGCCGTTCGCGGCATCGACTTTGAGGTGAGCGCCGGCGAGGTCTTCGGTCTGCTTGGCCCCAACGGCGCGGGTAAAACCAGCACCATTGAAATTCTGGAAGGGCTCCGCCCGCGCACTGGCGGAGACGCGCTGGTTCTGGGCTTTGATCCTGACCGGCAGAAGCAGCAGCTGAAAGACCGCATTGGCGTCTGCCTGCAGGCCACCAATTTACCCGCCAAGATTCGCGTGCAAGAGGCGCTGGAGCTGTTTGGATCGTTCTACTCACGCAGCGTAAGTTCGGAGCTGTTGCTCAAGCGTCTGCAGCTGTGGGAGAAGCGCGCAGCTTATTATGAAACGCTTTCCGGCGGACAAAAGCAGCGGCTCGCCCTGGCTCTGGCTCTGGTCAATGATCCGCAGCTGCTTTTTCTTGACGAGCCGACTACCGGCCTCGATCCGCAGATACGGCTGGAGATTCATAGCTTGATTGAAGAGATGAAAGCCGAGAAGCGCACCGTGGTGCTGACCACGCATTACATTGAAGAAGCAGAGCGGCTGTGTGATCGCGTGGCCATTATTGATGCGGGAAAGATTGTGGCTATTGGCACGCCGCGTGAATTGCAGCAGCAGAGTTTGGAGCGCTCGCGTATTGATATTGTCTGCGGCCAGGACCTGAACGCGGCCACATTGCCGCAATGGCCGGATGCCATTGAGTCCCGGCTGGCGGACGACAAACGGGCTCTCACGGTCTATTCGTCGCGGCCGGCGCGCACGCTTTTTGAAATCATGAAATGGCTGGATCAGCAGGCAATACCACTGGAAGATGTTCACCTGAAGCGTCCGACGCTGGAAGATGTGTTTGTGGAATTAACCGGAAAGAAGCTGCGGGACTAGCATGAAACCATATCTGGCAGTGATTGCAATGGACATCAGGCTCGCGCTGCGGCTGCGCGCGGTGATTTTCTTTAACTATCTTTTTCCGCTGATTTTCTTTTTCACCTTTGCCACGGTGCTCAAGGGCGAATCAGGGGCCATGACGTTTGTTGTCACGATGTCAGTAACTCTTGGAGTCCTGGGCAGCGGTTTTTTTGGGGCTGGCATTCGCGCGATTCAGGAACGTGAACTGGGCATTCTGAGGCGATACAAGGTCACGCCGATTACGCCGGCGCCGTTGCTGGTGGGATCCATGTTCACCGGATGGGCTATTTTTATCCCGTATATTGTGCTGCTGCTGCTGATGGCACACTTCATTTATCAAATGCCGCTTCCCGCGCATTTTTTTGAACTACTGATCTTCATCTCCCTGGGCCTGATTGCATTTCGCTCGCTGGGGCTGGTGATTGCCTCCGTGGCCAACACCATGCAGGAAGGCACGATACTTGTGCAGCTCTTTTACTTTCCCATGTTGCTGTTGAGCGGTGCTACTTTTCCCTCAGAAAAATTTCCCCGGGTCATGCAGATCATTCATAACTT